>JAJAZG010000404.1 GCA_026785865.1 Pseudanabaena sp. CAN_BIN31 | reverse complement strand
GTTCATTGGGGCTGCAATCTTCGGGCGCACCAAATAGAGCCATAATGCCATCGCCCATAAACTTATCGACCGTGCCACCATTGGCAAAAATCGCTTCTGTCATTGCGCCGAGATATTGATTGAGCAGTTCGGAAACACGACGCGATCGCAAGGTATTCGCCAGAGAAGTAAAGCCGACAATATCTGTAAACAAAACTGTAATCATTCTTGGCTCAGGACGGAGATCGAGACTGAGTTCGCCTGTAGCGGCTTTGACAACTAAACTAGGCGGTAGAAAGCGTTTGAGAACTGATTCTGTCAAATAGAGATTAAGCTGGGCAACGCGGCGCTCATTGGTTTTGAGCGCTAATAAATTACGAACTTCGGCTAATAATTCGCGATCGTTAAAAGGCTTGGCTAAATAAGCATCTGCGCCGATCTCTGTACCTTCAATGCGCGTTTCTTCATTGGCTTTAGCCGTGAGCAAAATCATCGGCGTTCCCGCTAATTGCTGATCGGCACGAATCATCGCAATTAAGTCTAAGCCAGAGACTTGAGGCATCATCAAATCAGTCACAATTAAATCAGGACGATGTTCTTGAGCTTGCGTATAGCCCTGTGCGCCATTGTGTGCGGAAATCACACTATAGCCAGCCTGATTGAGAACGCGCCGTAAATAGCCGCGTAGATCGCGATTATCATCAACAATTAAAATTCGGCAAGTTTGAGACTGAGTAGAATTTTCACGCTCGTCATTTTCATCTGCGATCGCCTCTTCTTCTAAGTCAGTCTCAATATCTGCGAGTTCGACTGAAGCCCGTGATATTTGCAAATCTGCGGGCAAAATAGTAACTTGATCGGCAGGTAAATGTTCTTTACCGATAGGAATGGAAATTGTGAAGGTAGTTCCATAACCATAGTCAGAAATTACATTAATATCACCACCATGCAAATTGACTAATTCTTTAACTAGTGCTAAGCCTAAACCACTACCTTCATAACTTCGATTGACTGAACCTTCAGCCTGACGGAAGCGATCAAATAGAAGTGGAATTTGATCCTCGCGAATGCCAATTCCTGTATCATGGACACTGAGAATACAGAGCTTATTAGTCCGATCTGGGGAAATAGTAATGGTGATGCTACCATTGCTAGGCGTGAATTTCATGGCATTAGAGAGCAGATTATAGAGAACCTTGTCAAACTTCTCTAAGTCAAGATAGATTTCAGGACATTCGCTAAACTCACTAAACAGATGAATATTTTTGCGATCGCAATAGGGACGGAAAGCATCAATGGTTTGACTGGTGAATTCAACAAGGTTGCAAGGTCGGAAGCAAGCTTGCATTTTGCCAGCATCAAGGCGTTGGATATCGAGCAGTTGGTTGACCAAGCGCAGTAGTCGCCGACAGTTGCGTAACGCGATCACGGATTGCTCGTAGGGCAGTGCTTGCGATTTCTCGATCGCCGCTTCTAATGGCCCAATTGTGAGCGTAAGCGGTGTGCGAAATTCGTGGGAAAGATTTTGAAAGAACTCGGTTTTTTGGCGATCGAGTTCGAGAAGTTGCTGTGCTTGTTGGCGAGTTGTTTGAAAGAGATTAGCTTGCTGGACAGCGATCGCGGCTTGAGATGCCACTGCTTGGACAAGGGAAATCTCTTCAGGCAGCCAATGGCGGGGCTGCGTATTTTGACGCATGGAAATACTGCCGATAATCTTGTCATCAGAGATTAGTGGAACCATTAATAGCGATCGGGCAATGGAACGCAATGGCAGATCGCGAACATTCCATTCAGAATCTTCATGCAAATCAGTAATCGCGACAGGTTGTTTTGATTCGATTAAGGCTTGAAAAACTGGATTAATAGATATATTCGCAATTGATTGTGGTAATACCGATTCGTCAAAATTTGATATATTATGAATTATCTCATTAGGATCGAGCAAATGTAATCCGACGCAACGTAAATAATTATCTTCTTCTGTCCATAGAGACAAAGCACAACTTTCAGAGTTTAATGCTTCTCCTAATTGTTGAGTAATCGAAGCGAAAATCTCTTGCGGCTCCAGACTAGAGCGAATGGTACTGGTAATTGTGTTTAGCAAAGCTTCGCGCTGGGCAAGTTCTTGAACGCGATCGTAAGCTCTGGCACGGGAACTGACGATCGCTGCTTGGTCGGCGGCTAATTCAATTAAGTCTAATTCGTCACTACTCCATAGGTGAGGATCGTCACAGTGATAGAGCGCCAGCATTGCCAAGCATTCTTTTTGGACTTCAAGTGGAATAAATAAAATTGATTTGATATTAGCTTGGGTATAGATAGATTTATCAGCTTCAGAAATGCGCTGATCAGTCTCTATATCACTAATAGCAATAATCTGCGATCGCAGGGTAAGCGTCTTCGCGAGTTGTGGTAAATCAGCAATTGGTTGATTACAATAAGCAGAGTAGTCTTCTAAAAGTATTCCATTCTCAAATAGCCGCAAAATACTGCCTGAGACTTCAAAGTTACGCGCAATCGATTCGGAGATCGCGGCAATGCGATCGCGATAGGGCGCATCGCTATCAACTGATGAGGCGATCTCATTTAGGAGTGATTGTTGGCGTAGAGTTCGGCGTAATTCGGCGGTGCGATTTCGCAAGATATTATGGGTATCGCTCGCCTGACGTACAACATTTTTAAGTTCTACTTCATCCCAAGGTTTAGTAACATATTTAAATACTTTACAAGTATTAATTGCTTCGACCAAATCCTCGACATCAGTATAACCCGTCAAAATTATCCGCATTGTGTCAGGATATTTAACCACCATTTGGCTTAAAAACTCAGTTCCACTCATGATCGGCATTCTTTGATCAGAGATAATTACCGCGACTTCCCCCTCGCGCTCGAGTAATTCTATTGCTTCTAAACCACTATTAGCCCGCAGGACTTGATAATCTCGATAAAAAGTCCGAAATAGCAGATCTAAATTATCGGGTTCATCATCGATAACCAGCAACTTAAGTTTGGGGGCGGTTTGCGAACCCATGGAGCTACTTCTTCCTATCTAGGATAAATAAACCTAATTTGGTTCTGAATATACTTCCTTTTGCATCATAACCGATACTCCTTGCGTGTTTTTGCCTAGTAAACCTTAAAACCGAAAAAGTAGATGCGGCGCTCCGCGCCACATCTACTTTTTCGATTTTGGTTTGCCTTAATACAAGTGGCGAC
>JAJAZG010000403.1 GCA_026785865.1 Pseudanabaena sp. CAN_BIN31 | reverse complement strand
GGGGGGGGCGGTGCGGGCGGGGGGGGGCCCCCGCGCCCTGGCGGGCGTCCCCGCGCGCGCGGCGGTTGTTTTTTGGGGGGGGGGGGGGGGCCCCGGCCCCCCCCCCCCCCCGCCGCCCGCGGGGGGGGGCGGGCCCCCCCCCCCCACCCGCTAAGCTGATGTGCCTTTAAGTTCCAAGATGATTATGCCGCGCGAAGCGCGGCATAATCATCTTCTGGGTTTTGATGTCTATTTTTAGACTGGGAAGGAAGTAGCATGGCTTCTTCTTTAGAAGTTTTGGTAATAGCGATTGCTATAATTAAGTTCTCAAATTTTTTCAAAATTTTTTAAGTAAGGGCAATTAATGGCGATTCCTCACAGGACAAAACAGGTAAATCTTCGTTTTCCCCTGCCTTTATTGAGCCAAATCAAATCTGAAGCTGATGCCAAACAACAGGCGATCGCTGATTGGATATTAGCGGCGATAAGTCGCGAGTTGGAACCAGAAAGATCTACACAAAAGTCACCAGAATCAATTCCAGCATCAGATCCTTTTGTTTTGCACCCTGAGTTTTTGGCATATATCGAGAATTGCTTAGCGCCATTACATGCTCAAATTGGCGAGCTGAGGATGCAACTGGGGGAGTCCAAAGCCTGATTGACAAAGGGAAATCTAGTCAGGCAAGTAGTTATAATTCTGTTCCCAGTGAAGATAGCCGCAGTCAAGATGTAAATAGCTCTAGTGCTAGCGGATTTAGTTCATCGCCAAACGCGAAACCATTGTTTAACTCTTTGGCTGGCTTTGCTCTAGAAGTGGGCGATCGCCTATTAATCAATGGCGAAGAAGTGATTTTTAAAGGGTGGGTTGATCAATCGCAAACAGCAATTGAGGTGAAGGCGATCGCTGATGCTGCTGTGATTAAACAAGTTCGAGCCAAAGAAATCCAAAGTCTGGCGCGATCGCAAGATAGCACTGCCAAGCAGACATCTGCGCCAAACTCTACACAAAATAAACCTGAAAAATCTAGCAATCCAAGTTCAAGCAAAGAGTCTGGATCGACCGAAGCATCGGATCGGGGAAGTAGCGATCGCGTTCATGACGACCAGAAATCACCTGAAAATTTCGATCGTTCTGAAGTACTGCCCGAACCTGAAACCATTGAAACGCCGAAAGAGCCTGAATACAATGCTTGGGAAGTGTGGACATATTTAGAGCGTCAACGGGTGAACACGCTCAAACTGCTGAATACATTTCATGCCGAATGGGAGGCAAATCGATTTGTCCGTGAAGCCGAACGTAGCGCCCCGTCTAATTTGCGAGTACATTATGAGGTGCGTCCACTTTGGCTAGATGAGGCGGAAATCAAACGCTCTTATCAAAATACTGAACCCTCCCATAAATCGAGTGATCATCAAAGCGATCGCAATGCTAAAGATTATGCCGATGCGATCGATGTCGAGGTAGTTACAGACTCAAGGTAAAATTTTTAACAATACGAAAAATATTATTTGGAGAAAAATCGTGGGAGAACTAGTTAACGCAATGGTCTTGTCGATGGTGTTGATTCCTGTCGGTATTGCCTTTGGATACTTCTTGCTAAAGCTCCAAGGCGGAGAACAAGAAGAAGCGTAAAAAAAAGCTCCCATTTGGGAGCTTTTTTATTTATGTTTGCGAATTTGACTTAAAGCTAAACTCTGTCCCGTTGAGAATCCGCCTGATATTAGAGCGATGTAGCCAAATTATAAAGATGCAGCCCACCGTTACAAAACTGGAATAAATCACATTTCCTTGTAATGTCCACATTAAAAATGGGGCGATCGCGGCGGCGGCGATCGAGCTAATCGAAACAGTCCGCCAAATTGCCATCGTCGCTAACCAAACACTCAAAGCCGCGATCGCCACAAGCCAATTCAACACAAACAAAATTCCTACACCCGTCGCCACGCACTTACCGCCCTTAAAGCCCAGCCATACGGGGCGACTGTGACCGATCAAGGCAAGCATCCCTGCCCCAATCACAAATATTGATAAATTCGCGATCGCAATATTTGGGGTCAAACCTAAACTTGTAATTAACCAGTTCGCCTGTTGCATCAAGTAAATGGCGATCGCGCCTTTGGCAAAGTCAATCGTAAATACAGCAATTCCCGCAAACCTGCCGACATTACGCCATATATTCGTGGCTCCAGTCGAGCCTGAGCCAAGCTGACGAATATCAATACCCGCCATCCGTCCGACTAAATAACCAGTCGGAAAAGAGCCTAAAAAATAGGCGATCGTAAGCAAGAGATAGGGAAACCACATAAGTTGTATTTAAAAAATTAAATCAATTATAAATTTTAAGGCTCGCAACGCGAGCCTTAAAATTTATAATTGATTTAGTCGATCGAAATAGATTGCGGCCCATCATTTTTGGTGTTATTGCTAGCAGAAGTTGGTGTTGCTCCTTGCTGTTCTAGCCAACCCTTTAGAGGATCTTGTTGAAGATCGAGCTTGAGAAAGCCCGAAACGAGTCCACCAAAAAAAGCAACAGGTTGCCCTAAGAACTCATTGAAAATCGGTTTTAGCTCGTCCATAAATGCAGAAATATAATTTAGGTTATTGTGTAAATTTAGGTCGAACCTATGGCAATTGTATCGGTGAAGTACCCCAACTTGCTTCGCCGAAGTTGGAAGCCCCAACTTCGGCAAAGCAATGACGGTCTTATTCGTCTTCGGAGTTTGCCGTTTCAATCACGTTTGCCTTCATCTTAGTCGTCTAAGCAGTTGGACTTACATCGCGTCACCAGCCAGCCTCTCACCTTCCGCAAGAGGGATCTGAGTACTACTCGTACAGCAAAACTTGGATTTATATGATAGCAACCAGTGGTCTTACTCTTTAACCAGATCTCCGCCAAGTACTTTTATGCACCACTTCGGTAGCCTAATAGTCGGTCTGGGGGCAACAGCCAAGCTTATTCTATCATTGATTCGCTATTGCTCAATTTATTTTCTGGTCATTTTCATTTCCTCCCTGCTTCGCGAGTCGGCGAGGAAGGGAGATTTCGCTCCATTTGTTAAAATCTAGAGAGTAGCTAGATGCACCTCGCTTACTTAACTAATCTTTAAATAGTAATTCTTATAATTTTCGATCAAATATAGCAATTCATCGCCATATCATAGTTAAATCGATCAACGCACTCTTATGAATTTTTTTAAGAGTGGCTAATCTAGAGAAAATTTTCGATGACCACGCTAAACCGATCTACTCTTCGTCGCCTCAAAAAACTCAAGCAGTCATCTGCGGTTTGGGAAGGCGATCGCCGTGCCTTACCTACCAAAACCCGCCAATCGCAAGACTCTTCCAATATTATTCCCCTTCATGCTCCTGAGGAAGAGTCTAAACCCCATTGTCTTTTGTGGGTAGATGGCTCACAGGGGATAGTGCGCTCGATGGACGTAGTTGATTCAGGCGTGGGGCAAGAGGCGTTTGTACGCGCCTTGTTGCAAGCGATCGAACATCCCCAAAGTCCTTCGTTACCATCTTTGCCGCAAAAGATCTTGGTATGCGATCGCGAACTCCAGTTTTATTTGCGGGGTGTGCTGCAAGATTTAGGAATTTCTGTCGAATATGTCGAGCGCTTGCCCCTCATTGACGAGGTGTTTTCGCATATTTTAGAGAGCTTTACTGAAAATCCACCTATTGTCCCAGAACGATTTGCGGCAAATTTATACAAGCAGTCCGAGCAAATATGGCGAAATGCACCTTGGAATACGCTTTGGGATCATCAGGTGATTGCGCTCAAGATCGATCGCTGGGATATCGACACTCTTTATGCGGTGGTCATGGGCAAAATGGGCTTAGAACAAGGGATAATTTTTTATCGCTCCGAAGAGTCTCTAGTCAAATTCCGACAGCGGATTGTTGAAAGTAGTTCTGATGATGAAATCGAAGAGACATTTCTGCACCAAGATTGTTTGTTTAATCTTTTTGAAACACCTGATTTAGAAATGGAAGATGATCTGCCGCCATTTCCATTTCGTGGCAAGAAGCGATCGCTGCCTGCGGAAGTTGTCCCGATGCAACCAATTTACGGCGCTTTGCATCCCCTTGAAGGCGGTAGACCCTATCTCTATGATGAAGAGGCGATCGCCTTGACCGTAGCCCTAGAGGCTCTAAATAAATTTTGGCAACAGCACCATAAACGCTTAAACACCAGTTTTAGTAATCTCTCAGGCACTTATACGGTTTACGCGCCGAGCCTCGATGGTGATGCCGAAGAAGCGATTAAGATTTTGGTCAAAACCATGCCCGAACTGGCTGATGAGTTGCATCAATTAGTCGAAGAAGATGACGACGATGATGACGACTCACCCGAAATCTATGAGGATCTCTGGCCAGATAATGCGCTGATCAATATGATGACGATCCCTTGGCAGCAGGTGGAGTTCTTACGCAACGCCTCCATTCATCGTCAACTATCTGACTCAGTTTCGGCGATCGCCGTAGCACAAAAAGGTGAAGGCTTACCCGGGTTGATGATTCAGACTTCACGCCCCAAAGCCTTGGAATTGATCGAAGAAATCAATGATTTTGATGGCATCGCGTCTTTGTGCTTCAATCCTGCCGAAGATATCCTTGGCAATGCCTGTCAGCTTGGCTTAATGGTGATGGGCAATGATGACCTACATCTATTCGGTGAATTTGACAAACCCACTCTCAATGGCGAACATCATAAACGCTGGAGACAACGCGCCAAGACTAATAAAGGCAATGTCTGCGTGATTATTTCGATGGGCATCACTGGTGCTTCTCGCGGCAATCCTGCACCACATCACATTTTGGGCTATTACGAAATCAAACTGATTGATGATAAAGAATTAGGGCTAGGCAAATTACGCGCCGAACCTGATTTTGACTTTGAATTTTAGTAACGCAAAGCTCTCCTAATATATTTAGAGTGGCGTGCTTTGCACGCCACTCTAAATATGGTTTTTTATTATGTCCCAACAAATTATTTATAGCATCCTTGATGCCAACCTTGATCGCGCCCGTGAAGCTCTCCGCACGATCGAAGAATGGTGTCGCTTTGGGCTAGAAGATGTGGATCTATGCGATCGCTGTAAGCACATGCGCCAAGCACTCGCCCAATGGCACAAAGAAGAATTTCGCCACGCGCGTAATACTCCCGACGATCCTGCTACAGGGCTGAGCCATGCCAATGAAGTAAGTCGGGCTGATGTGCAATCTGTCCTCCGCGCTAATATGGGACGCTTGCAAGAAGCCCTGAGGGTTTTAGAAGAATATGGCAAAGTAATTGACCCAGATATGGGTGCAGCGATGAAACAAATGCGCTATCAGGTCTACACGCTTGAAAGCCAATTACTCGGCTATGAAGTTACCAATATTGGTCAAATTCGCCGCCAAAAGTTGCAAGCAGCTAATTTGTATCTGGTGACGATGCCCGTTGATAATATCGTCGCCGTTGTGGAGTCAGCTTTGCAAGGCGGCGTACAGATCGTGCAGCATCGTCAAAAAGATGGTGAAGACGAGACTCGCTATGCGATCGCCCAACAACTTTGTGAAATTTGCCATAAATACGATGCTTTGTTTTTAGTCAACGATCGCGTCGATATTGCGATCGCGGTGGGAGCCGATGGTATCCATGTGGGGCAAACTGATTTACCAGTTTCCGCAGTGCGCCAAATTTTAAATAAACATGGCGATGCGTCGCAATATATGATCGGGCAATCGACGACTAACCCCCAAGAATTAGAAATCGCGCTGAATAATCAAGTTGATTATGTCGGCGTGGGTCCAGTTCATGCCACGCCTACCAAACCTAATAAAGCAGCATCAGGGCATGAATATGTAACCTATGCTGCCCAAAATATAAATATTCCTTGGTTTGCGATCGGTGGTCTGGATGAGCGCAATTTAGCAGCGGCGATCGCCGCAGGTGCAAAACGAGTTGCTGTAGTTCGGGCGATCATGCAAGCTGAACACCCTGATCTGATTGCCAAACAAATGCGATCGCAACTCGGTTAAATATGCATTTGCGTAACCGCAATTTTGCCAGAAAAGCAAACATCGACATCAGTATTGGGAACGCGATCGCGTAGATGGTAGCAACCTGCATAGGTAACGCGATCGCCATCAGTTTTAAACTCTAGAGGCAATGGCTGACTCGATTTTTCGCAAAACACAATCTCAGGAATTTTGCCATCAAGATCATCAACATGGGGCAAATTCACATTCCAGTAAGACTGCGGCGCAAGTTCGATTTGCATGAGTTGCTTAATAATCTCGGCAGTCGTCTGGGCTGCCCAATTCCAATCAAAGGCTTTACGGCGATCTTGGTAATGAGAAATGGCGATCGCAGGAATATTATGAAAAGCTGCCTCGCGCACTGCCGCCACTGTGCCTGACATATAGACATCTACGCCCATATTCCCACCATGATTAATCCCTGACAGCACCAATTTCACATCGCTATACAAATGCGCGATCGCCACGCGCACACAGTCCGCAGGTGAACCAGCGATCGCGTAGATATGCTCACCCAGATCATCGCGTTTATGAATAGCGATCGGCATATCCGTAGTTACTTGATGTCCACAGCCTGAATATTGACGCAAAGGTGCAGCGATCGCGCCTTTTGTACCAAAAACTAATTCAGTAGCTTGCTGTAAAGACCAAATACCCTCAGCATCAATACCATCGTCATTCGTCAAAATAATTGTCATGAGGTTTTAGATATAGCCTACTGAGGCTTTAGCTTAACAAGCGGGAAGCCCCGCGCTCTACCCGTTTACAAGGGTGAGCAACGGGATGAAAGCGCGTCCATTGAGGGGTTCGATGCCCCGAAAATGGACAATTATCTT
>JAJAZG010000402.1 GCA_026785865.1 Pseudanabaena sp. CAN_BIN31 | reverse complement strand
GTTTAGGACTAGTTGCCTTTGGGATCTTTAGTAAAAACCTGAGTCGATGGGAACAGGTTGGCTATGGTTGCATTTTGGCAGGGGCGGCAGGGAATGGAATCGATCGCTTTGTGGCTGGCTATGTAGTTGACTTTATCGATATACGCATTATTAGATTTGCGATTTTTAACATTGCCGACGTATCTATTAATATTGGTTTAGTTTGTTTGGCGATCGCTGTTTTATTTGCACCTAAACCATCAAACCCGCAAAAACTAAAGTGAGCGCAAAGCGTTATATTTCTAATTAGAAGTTATTAAGAGACTTATTTAGCATGGCAAATTCCCCAAAAATTGTAGTCGTTACCAATGGCAAGGGGGGAGTGGGTAAAACAACAACAGCGATCGCCTTAGCAGGTATCTTGGCGCAGGAAGCAAAAGTATTAGTTGTCGATGCTGATGTGCAGGGCAGCTTGTCTTGGTGGGTAGGACGCAGCGATAAGGGGATGGGGTTTGATATTGCTAAAGAAATCGATCCGACCCATCTAAGAAAATTACCAAAACTTAGCAGTTACGATCTAGTATTGGTAGATACACCACCCGCATTGCATTCCCATGCGCTGGCGACAGTTGTGGCGATCGCCGACTATTTAGTTTTACCAAGCCCACCCGCCCCAATGGACTTAACGGCTCTAATCGATACTGTCAAAAGTACCGTTCGACCGTCCCAAGTCCCTCACCGAGTTCTACTCACCCGTGTCGATCCGCGATGTATCAATGAGGCTCTGGAAGCTCAAAATACTTTACTAGAAGTGGGAGTACCTGTTTTCCATGCATTTGTGAGATCCTACAAAGCCCATGAACGCGCCGCTCTGGAAGGAAAATTGGTTACAGAATGGAAAGGCAAAAATGCGAGAGAAGCCGAAGCCGACTATCGACGGGTTGTCGATGAATTACGACGCGATATTTTAAGATGATGTGAGGTAAGCATAAAAGCCGAAAAGCTTTAGCGCACGCGCAGCGTACGCTAGGGCTTTAAAGGGTTTTTATGACCGCGCATCAGAGAATTCGTAGAAAATCAATTAACATTTAAAAAATTATGTCAACTAAAAAGAAAATCGGAATTTCGGATTTATTGCGCGATGAAGTGCAGAAAGAACCTGAATCACTAGTTAGTAATGCACAAACTATTGAAGTAAAAGCAGAAACTGTCACTGATAATGTTGCCAAAGTTGCTAGTCGTTCAGCATTAGTTACCGCAGAAAAAAGCACCATAGAAAAATTACCTAGTGATGATGGTACAAAATCAAAAATTTCTACCCTAGAGTCAGCCTTAGCGCGATCGCAAAAACAGGAAACCGAACTTTTACAGACGATCGCGGATTTGCAAAAAGATTTGCAATTTAGCCATACAAACACTGAGCTTTTGCAGAAATCACTGGCAGCGATCGAGAGTCTCAAAAATGAATTAGATCAACAACTCGTGGAAGTTAAGCGCGATAATTTGCGCTTAGCTGAAGCAAATATTCAACTTTCCGCACAGGTCAAGACTTTAGAATCAGCTAAAGCTCCAGTAGTCGAAATTCCTAGCTCTTCTCAACTGGTGTCCCAGAATAATTCACAAGGCAATCGGGCAACTCCTCGTAAACAGCCCGTCGAGCAGCCACAGCGCGATCGCACTCCCTATACACGCCCAACTGGCTCTAACGAACAGTTGCAACGTATAAATAATAAAAATATTGGCTGGATGGATTAAGCGAGATATAGCGATCGCCACTTGCATTAAAACCAAGAAAAGGAAGGCGGCGCGGAGCGTCGCCTTCCTTTTCTATTTCACATTTACATGCGACCACGCAACATTTGCGCCATTTCGTTGGGTTTTGGCGAATTCTCTACGGCTGTTTCTTCCGTAATTCGACCATCTTCGTAGAGCTTATAAAGCGATAGATTCATACTAATCATTCCCTCATAGGTACATTTAGGAATTAGTGCTTCAATCTCATCGAGATCACCGCGTTTGATATAGTCGCGTACAGCATCAGTATTGATCAAGATTTCATGTACCGCCGCCCGCTTCCCATCAGTGGTACGCACCAAGCCTTGAGCAATAACTCCTACTAAAGATTCCGATACCTGAATCCGCATTGGCGCTTGCTGTTCAGGCTCATAGAGGTTAAGAATCCGATCAATCGTTTTTACAGCACTATTGGTGTGCAGCGTTCCAAATACTAAGTGACCCGTTTGAGCAGCTTTTAGGGCTGTATTTACGGTTTCCTTATCGCGCATTTCCCCAATCAAAATAATATCGGGATCTTCACTCAAACAAGCTTTAAGAGCATTGTCAAACTTGAGTGTATGGATACCAACTTCTCGTTGTTTGATCAGCGCTTTTTTACTTTGATGCACAAATTCAATTGGATCTTCAATGGAAATTAGATGCTTCTGCATTTCCGTATTGATGAAGTCCACCATCGCCGCTAAGGTAGTTGATTTACCTGAACCTGTAGGCCCAGTCACAAGGATCAAACCCTTGTGTGTATAGCAGAGTTCACGAAATACTTCAGGCAACCCAAGCTGATCGATGGACAATATCTTTAAGGGAATTAGTCGTAACACCATTGCCGAACCGCGCAATGACTCAAACACATTGATCCGACAACGGGCAAATTCATACTGAGTTGCACCGTCAAATTCTAGAGTGTCCCGAAACTGCTGGATTTGCTTGTCATCCATAATTTCCGTCATCCAAGTGTCAAAAGTCTGCTTGTCTGGGACTGGATACTGCTCCTGTGTGACCATTAAGCCCCGACTCCGAAATCGGACTGGTTCATTTACCCCAGCATGAATATCAGAACATCCTTGCTCATTGGCATCTTTAACAATTTGGGCGAGGGTTGGCTGTCCTGAACTACGTTGCAAAATCGCTGGCACGCCCAGCCCTGGTAAGTTTGGCGGTGGACCTGGACGAATTGGCGGACGTGGATTCGGTGGTGGCGGCACGCTCGTAATTTGAGTATCGGTCGGAATTGACATCTGGGCTTGGCGAGCCGCAGCCGCAGCACGAGCTTGTTGAGCAGCCTGTGCTTGTTTTAATTGCTCTGGAGTCATGGCAGCGCGGGCTGCTGCCGCCGCCGCTTGTGCTTGAGAATTTGGAGGTGCTTGAGGATTGCTAGGAGGAGCGACACGCTGCTGAGCGGGCGGTGCTGTGGGGTTTGTGCGTGGCTGTTGTGGTACACCGCCACCAGCAGAGGGTGGTGGTAAAGGAGGCATCCCAGATTGCGTCATAGTTGAACCTCGAAAATTGCTTGCTGTGGTTGAAGATCGGATTTGATGACGAGTTTTTTGCTATTCAAATTCTGCAATTTAACCTAGAAATAACCAATCTTGCTACTTAATAGGTTAGAAATATATTACCCCTTGTAAATACTATCCTCAAACTAATTAATGAATATTCTCAGTGCGTTGCGATCTAAACCCAGCACAGACACTCAAAAAGCTTCCAAGCCATCTGCCACAAAGCAAACCAAAGGCATTGAAATTAAGTCTCAACGTGAGTTGGACTATATGCGTGAATCATCTCGCATCGTGGCAACAGTGCTCAAGGAAATTTCAGAACTGATTGCGCCAGGCATGACCACGATGGATCTCGATGCTCATGCAGAGAGACGTATTCGTGAAATGGGTGCAGTTCCTAGCTTTAAAGGATATGGTGGCTTTCCTGCTAGCATCTGCTCTAGCATCAATAATGAAGTGGTGCATGGCATACCTAGTGCTAAAAAAGTCATTAAGTTAGGCGATCTTGTGAAGATTGACACTGGTGCTTTTAAAAATGGATTTCATGGTGATTCTTGCATCACAGTCGCGATCGGTCATGTCAGTGAGAAGGCGACTAAGTTGATGAGAGTGGCTGAAGAGGCTCTGTATAAGGGGATTGAGCAGATTAAACCAGGTAATTGTATGCTCGATTTGGCTGGGGCAATCGAGGATCACGTTAAGTCAAATGGTTTTGCGATCGTTGAAGATTTCACAGGGCATGGTGTGGGGCGGAATCTGCATGAAGAGCCTTCAGTATTTAATTTTCGTACCTATCAGTTGCCGAATGTGCGGTTTCGCGCAGGGATGACTTTGGCGGTTGAGCCAATTTTGAATGCTGGCTCAAAGCGAGTAAGAATTTTGGCTGATAAGTGGACGGCGGTAACGGTTGACAATCAGCTTTCGGCTCAGTTTGAACACACAGTTTTAGTAACCGAAACTGGCTATGAAATTTTTACCGATCGCACTAAAGTCTAATCAAGATAGGAAAGCTTTGCAAAGCAAAGCTTTTTGACAACAAAACTTATGCAAAATATTTTTTTAGCTGGTTCTAGCCGTGGAGTTGGGCGCGAGATTGCTAAACTATTAGTAGAAAACGATCCGCCATCTGTAAATCTAACGGTACTCTTACGCAATCCGACCTATGCGGCTGAGCTAGAGGCTCTGGGGGCATCAGTGCTGTTTGGTGATGCCCTAAGCTCTACGTCTCTAGAATCGGCAATGCTACAGGGCAATGCGATCGATGTGGTGATTACGACTATGGGTGGTTTGCCCAGCGATCGCAATGAACGCGCTGACTGTGAAGGTAATAAGAATTTAGTTGATGTCGCCGTCAAAGCGGGAGTCAAGAAATTTATTCTCGTCTCTTCGATTGGTAGTGGCAATAGTGTTGTCGCTCTTGCCCCTCAAGTTTTGCAGACTTTGGGGGCAATTCTCAAAGAAAAAGAGAAAGCGGAACAGCATCTAGTTGCGAGTGGTTTAATCTATACGATTATTCGTCCAGGGGGCTTAAAGTCAGAAGCGGCTACAGGTAACGCATTACTGACAGAAGACCCCAAAGTTGCGGGCATTATTCATCGCGCTGATGTGGCGAAGTTGGTTTGTGATTGCTTAAATTCTGACAAGGCAAATAATAAAGTTTTTTCAGCGATTGATCGCAATATGTTGTTTAAACAAGTAGAGTTTGAGTCGTTCGATCTGTGAGATAGATATGCAGGAATATATTGTTAAAGCTGGAGATACGCTATCAGCGATCGCTAGGCGTTTTTTCGGCGCAAATGCCGATTGGCGCGAGATCGCGCGTATTAATAACATTACTAATCCTGCAAACTTGCAAATCGGTCAGAGGCTGCTGATCCCGATCGCCGCAAATCCACCGATCGCTCAAAACCCTGAAGTTGCAATGGTCAGGAATACATTGCAGGGAGTTTATCCACCCAATAAAATCGCGATCTCTTTTACTACCGTTGGCAGTGATGTGATCGCCAAGTTGCTGAATACAGGGCAGCAAGAATCATTTGCCAAAACTAAAGATCTGGGGCTGTATCGGCTAGGGATTTTTAAACTGCGCGACTTTATCGCCTATGGCTCAAGTTTATTGCAACAGGTGCAGATGAGTCCCTCGGAAATCAATGTGATGTTGGTAACTGCCGCCAATGAAGGCAGCCTCGATGCCATTAACACTTGGGATAGTCAATACTTGAGTTTTGGGATATTCCAATGGACATTGGGATCAGCAGGGCAGCAGGGAGAATTACCAGCTTTGTTAACCAATTTAAAAAAGCGGTATCCATCGGAGTTTCAATATTATTTTGGACAGTTTGGCGTGGATGCTAGTTCTTTAGATGGCAATACAGGTTGGCTCTCGCTGAATGGGCTTCGCCTTGTCACTGAGTCAGATAAAAGCTTGATGCGACAACCGATTTGGGCGTTGCGGTTTGCGATCGCAGGGATGGATGCTCTTGTCCAGTCAGTGCAAGTGCTACACGCGATTTCACGTCTTGATCGCTTTTATTTTATGCCTACCCAAACCTTGCAAGGCTTTACCCTTTCGCAAATTTTAAACTCAGAATTTGCAGTTGCCCTACTCCTCGATCATCATGTCAATCGCCCCAGTCATGTTATTCCCTGCGTTGTCGATGCGATCGCGCGATCGCGGCTAACCCCTGCACAAATTGCTCAAAGCTCCGCCGATAACGAAGCGCTAATCATCCAAAATTATTTAACTCTGCGTGAAACCTTTGGCGGGTCAAGTGCGATGACAAACTCACGCGGAAGGGCTGCATTGATCAGACAGGCGATCGCGACGGGTAATCTATCCGCCCAAAGATTTTCGTTTCGCTCTAATCGTCAATCAAGATTCATCTGATCAAATATAGCTGTCGCTAAGTGTATTAGGACATAAAACCCAGAGAGTAAGTCGCGGCGCGACTTACTCTCTTTGGGTTTTGGCTTATCCTAACGCAAGTGAAAACAGCTATATAAAACCGAAAAAGCTGTGGCATACGCCACAGCTTTTTCGGTTTTATATAGCTGTTTGTCATGGTTTCGGCAATACTTTTACAGTTTGAGTATTCATCTGATTTGAGTTCACCAAACTCGGATTGCGTTCTTCCCATCGACTCCGAATAGAATTTAGCTCTACAGGTGCAGATAATGACGGCAAACGACTATCAGTGTTACTTGCAACCGAGCGATCGCCCATCCGATCAAAATTACTATCATAGGCTCTGGTTCTGGTATAAACCCTTTCACGCAATGCGGCAATTCTTGTGGCAATCCTCTCATCAGAGGCGGCGGAAATAGCTAGAGGATCGCGCATTGAACTATAGGCTTGGTCAAATCTTGTATACATATTTTTTGTATATGTAGTCTGGCGATCGCTAATATTTGCCTTTGCCACAAAAGTGGGACGAGTCAGCCCCCCTAACTCTTGCTGCGATTGTTTTTTCATTTCAGCAATAATTTCTAACTCATTTAATAAAAATGAAGCTTTGCCATCGATTGAGCTTTGAGGTGATGGTTTGGTTGAATCCTTAGGCGTAGGGCTAACCTTTGGCAGTTTTATCCCCGTAGGCGAGGGGTTAACGCCCTCTAATGCCTGTTTACCAAAGCTATATGACAGCATTCCAGCCACAGATCCGACAACTACCATGGCGAGAAGTAGCAGCAGACTATAAGTCAGTCTAAAATTCTTAGGTGGCTTTTTTTTCTTACGTAAGCGCTTTTCGGGTTGGGGCGTTGCCATCACAAACTTGTTCAGCTAATAATTGCTATCAGGCAACCTGCAAGGTGCTTACTTGATAGCATATAATACTTACGGCTATAATCACAACATCGCCTAGGTTGGCTGACTGGTAAAGCAAACGACTCATAATCGTTGATATGTCGGTTCGATTCCGACACCTAGGATTTAAGCAAAACAGCATTCTATGTCAGAAGATCAACGTCGTCAGCTACAGCAGCAGCTTTGGAATATTGTGGATACTTTGCGGGGCAAGATGAATGCCGATGAGTTTCGCGATTATATTTCGGGTTTTATTTTTTATTGACGCGAGTCAGCATTTTGACAAGGTGAAGACTCAAAGTGTGTTGCGTCCTGAGCATATTGAGAAGATTGTCGCGGCTTATTTGGCGCGATCGCCTGAAGACAAATATAGCTATGTGGCGGGTATGGAGCAGATTAAGGGTAATGACTTTAATCTGAATATTCCGCGCTATGTGGATACGTTTGAGGCGGAGGAGGCTATCGATCTAGATGCGATCGCAGCGTGAGCTAAAAGTATGATTTTCTTGATCGATCACAATCTCAAGGGACATGCTCTTGTTTTGTTCGGGGCGATCGCCTGTTAAATGATGTAGATTATCGTGGGCGTTGTGTTGAGAGTTTGATTGAAATTACGCTCGATATTGATAGTTATCGAGGTGCAAGGCGGATTTTTATTCCATGATTTGTATCTATGCAATGAGATCGCTCCCACAGGGAGCATCTCAGTTATGTAATGAGTATAAATACTTATAACCAAATCTAGTCATTTTAGCGCCTTATATCGTTGTTTCGCTTTTTTATTGGATTACTATATTTTTTGGAAAACCTCGCCATTTAAGGCTTTTTAGTCGTGAGTATAATTACTTATTGCATAAGTGAGATGCTCCCCTCCCACATAATCCTCATTAAAATATTCTGATATCAAGATGGTAATAGCTGCGATAATAAGCTAATGCAGAAATATTCAAAGACTATCTAAAGATCCTGATTTTTAGATAGTCAAGGAAAGAATTCAATCTTACGATGTGATTCTAGAAAATACAAGCCAAAAAATCTATACTAATTGAAAGGTTTTGGCTAAACAAACAGTTATCTATTAAGGAACTTGTAAATGTGTTTAAATGAAGATTCAATTCTCTGGGCAATTGACTTTGTACTTAATCATTCTGATGGAGATCTTTTCCCAAAAATCCTAGAAGTTGATGCCATTTCTCAAAAAGCAGATTTGTTTGTAAAACTCATTGCAGGAAAAGATCTATCTTTGTTTCCTGCTGGCTCTTGTCGTCGCTTTATTGTTCCTAAAGACGAAGTTTCATATCGTCAAGCGACACAATTAGATCCTCAAGATTCAATTATTCTCTCGGCATTAATGTATCAGTATGGTCAAGGTATTGAGAACAGAAGATTGCCGACTACAAAAGTATTTAGTTATAGATTTAACCCAGATGCTAGATTAGGGCTTTATGCAAGTCAAAATGCATGGAATGATTTTTGGCAAGCTGCATATGTAAAAAGCCACAGTTCTAACTTTATTGTGTATTGTGATATTGCCGATTTCTATAATCAAATTAATCATCACGTTGTTGAAAATCAATTGATTGCTTCAAACTTTCCTAATCAAGCTAAAAAATGGATAATTGAACTATTGAAATCAACAACAGCAGGAGTATCTCGTGGATTACCAGTAGGCTCACACGCTATACATCTTCTTGCTGAATGCACAATGATTCCTATTGATAACTGTCTTTCTTCAAAAGGGATAAATTTTATACGTTTTGCTGATGACATTATGATCTTTTGTGATTCAAAATCTTCTGCAAAGCAGGCAGTATATTCAATCGCCACTACTCTCGATCAACAACAAAAATTGATGCTTCAAAGGCATAAGACCAAGATATATAATTCTCAAGAATTTCAAAATCTATGCAGCTCTATGCTTGAAGATCGACCTATTAGCGATGATGAAGATCTAGTTTTAAATATTGTTCGTAAATATTCAGGAGGTAATCCTTATGCAACAGTATCTTACAATAGTATCTCTAGTGAAGATTGGCAATTGCTATCTGATGACATAATTGAAAAAATTATCAAAGAATATATTCAGCAAAATGAAGTAGATTATATTCGACTTCGATGGTTCTATAGACGATTAACACAGATTGGACATCCTGGAGCTATTGATATTTCCCTTGATGAGATCGAAAACCTAAGTCCTTGTTTTTCCAACATATGTACTTATCTAGCCTCTGTTCAGTCTATAGAAAAAGAGAAATGGATACAAATTGGAGAGAAATTATTGGATTTACTAAATTCTGACATTGTAAAAGGTAATGAATACTTTCGGCTTTCTATTTTTAGTCTTTTCACCAAAAATGAGTACATAAATCATTTTTCAAAATTAGTAATACAGTATACATCCAGCGAACCATTTGTTAGGAGAGAAATACTTCTTGCGGCAAAACAAAATTTAGCTTTTGATTGGCTTAGAGAGTATAAAGAAAGTTCTCAAACGATGGATTCTTGGCAGCGAATGGCTTATATATACGGTAGTTCAGGATTTCCTAAAGATGAAAAAACCTATTTCCTAAATGAGAGATGTAGTCTAGAAAGACCGTTTGAGCAGATTTTAGCTAAATGGGCGAAAAGCGTTTAGACTCAAGGGTTACAAAATAATTGGATTATTTGAGATTTTGCAAAAGGTTGAGAAGAATTCAGGAATATATTTAGGTCGTCAATCGGTTAGTGATCTATTCATGTTTCTTGCTGGATATGAATTTGCGCGAAGTCAGATTAATGAACAACTCACTCAAGAAGAAGAAGAAGACTTTTATAACGAGTTTCAGCCTTGGCTACAGCAAAAACTAGGTGTAAAATCCGTCACCTCATGGGCAAAGCTAATCATGCTCTCCTGTCACGATGAAAAGACAGGCTTTGAAATGTTTTTTAAATTCCTGAGAGAGTTTCAAGTACGTGATCAGGTTAAAGCAGCAGTAACGGCTTAATTGATAGAAATTAATTTTTCTCTAAATTGAAGCTTTCTTTATCAGATAATTGACATAATCTTCTTTAGCATCAATTTCGTCCATTCCAGCCGAATTTTTAGCGATTCCTCTCAGCCTTGATAGATTACCTCGTTTTAGAGACTCTAAAAGAGTTTGTACTAACTGCCAGCGATCGCCAATCGGCAACAGTAAGGCTTGCTTTTGTATTTCCTGTGATGTTGTCATAGCAAAGAACTACCTAAAAATTGGTTGAGGTTGCTTTTTATAAATTGTAATCTAAAGATCAAGCGATCGCAATTTTACTTAAACCCAGTCGAATCCCATCTAGTTAATAGGGTATTACATTGACCACTCTCAGCGCTGAAGCGACTGAGATTCCAAGAATCACTTCTTAGAGTTTCTGCTTCTTAGCACTAGCCTTCCGAGATTTACTCTCTTCAGGTCTTACAGTCGCTCCACAGACATTAACCGCAAGCCCTGCGGCAAGAATATTTTTAGCAGCATTGATATCACGATCGTGATGCGTGTTGCATTTAGGGCAGTCCCACTCTCTGATATTCAGAGGCAACTTATCAACAACGTGACCACAATGTCCACAACGCTTAGAACTAGGGAACCAACGATCAATCTTGACGAAGGTACGACCATACCAATCGCACTTATATTCAATCTGTCTAACGAGTTCACCCCAACTAGCATCACTGATGGCAAGAGCAAGTTTATGGTTTTTGACCATATTCTTCACGGACAAGTCCTCGACGGCAATCATTTGGTTTTCACGAACCAATCGAGTTGTCAACTTGTGAAGAAAATCATGCCGAGCATCGCTAATTTCGGCATGGACTTTAGCGACCTTCAATCTAGCTTTGTGTCGATTGTTAGATCCTTTCTTCTTACGGCTCAACGCTTTCTGCACTTTACGCAGCTTACGGCGCTTAGCTCTAAAGGTCTTAGGATTAGCAACTTTTTCGCCATTGCTCAATGCAATCAAGCTAGTGATACCCAAATCCAAACCGATTTGATTAGGAGACTCAGGTAATGTTTCGATTTGCACATCAACCAACAAAGAGACAGTCCATCTACCAGAGGGCGAGAGCTTCACCGTAATGGTGGATGGTTCAGCGCCTTCTGGAATATTCCGACTCCAACGAATAGCCAATGGTTCAGCACATTTCGCCAAGTAGACTTGCCCATCACGCCACTTAAAAGCGGATTTAGTAAACTCAGCGTTGCCGCCATGATGCTTTTTCTTGAAGTTTGGATATTTTGCCCGACCAGCAAAGAAGTTGGTAAAGGCAGTTTGCAGATGTCGCAATCCTTGCTGCACTGGTACACAGCTAACCTCATTGAGAAATTGCAAGTCTTCTTGCTTTTTCCACTGAGTCAACATCGCAGAAGTTTCAGTGTATCCGACTCGCTCTTGCCGT
>JAJAZG010000401.1 GCA_026785865.1 Pseudanabaena sp. CAN_BIN31 | reverse complement strand
ACGCTAATCTTTGGGTTTTAATGTCTATTTTTATAATGGGAAGGGAGTAGGTAAGCATAATTAAACCCAAGAAGCTGTAGCGCACGCGCAGCGTGCGCTACAGCTTCTTGGGTTTTGCCCACTTACTTAACTCGTAACTTGGGTTAGGATAGCTATATGAATTAGGTATAACTGCTATGTGCATCTGCATCAACTGCACCTATGTCGATCGCTGCACCACCTATCACTCGGTCGAGGCACTACATCTGCAACCGCATTTAACCGAACATCCAGACTTTGAGGCAAATTCGCCCACGGTTAATGTCAATATCAAAACTGACTCTGACGACATTCAAATGGAATGGGATGTGGTCGGATGCGAAAGCTTCATGCCAGAAATGGGGAAATGGATGAAATTACGCCCTGGAGAACTGGTTCCCACTTAATCCTTAAAATAACAAAAAACCGAGCATTGCTCGGTTTTTTGTTGCTAATACTCCGATCGCCTAATCGTCAAACAAGCCCATTCTTGGCGCTTCCAAAAAGTGGCGATTACCCATTTGTGAGCATCTAGGGCTTCGGCAACCTTCGGCACTTGCTCAACCAAAATCCCACTTAAAATCCCCCAGCCATTCTCGCCAACAAGTGTGTCAAAATATGGAACCATATCAACGATGATATCGGCAAGGATATTGCAGGTAAACCCGTTGGCAGCTACAGGCATATGGGCAATCAAATCCTGAATACTGCCTTCTGCAACCCAAATTTTCTCTTCAGGAATATCATTGAGTTGGCGATTGTGATTGGTTGCCTTGATCGCCAAAATATCATTGTCGATCGCGTAGGTTTGACTCGCACCAATTAACAACGCACCGATGCTGAGAATGCCTGAGCCACAACCAACATCAGCAACTACGACATTATCTTCAGGCTTGACACCCCAAAGCCGCATTTCTAAAGCTTCTAAACAAAGCTGTGTGGTGGCATGAGCGCCCGTCCCAAAGGCACTACCTGGGTCGAGACGCAAGATTTTGCGATCGCCATCTGTCGGCGGATCGATCCAAGCAGGATAGATCACCAACATGTCGCCAATTTCCTGTGGACTCCAGTGTTGTTTCCAACTAGATGACCAATCTTCGTCATTAATTACTGTCCATTGCGTAATTGGCGCTTCGTAATTAACGGCGATCGCATCTTGTTTTAGCAATAGGGCTAGAGCCGCTAAATCCAACACAGTACCCTTCACCACAGGCAAATAACTACTGATGCGAATTTGTCCATCTTTTTTCTGGCTTGCCATTCCTTGACAGCCAAAATTTTGTAATCGCCAAAAAATTTGCTCTTCTAGAGACTGTTCGGCGATAACTTGGATTTCCCACCAACTGTTGTTGACGGTGATGAGAGAAGGTGACATCTGGTATTTATGACTGTTGTATGAATGATTATATTTGGGAATGTACATCAGCGCGAAGCGCTGAATATCGCAATAATTTCTAGTCTTGGATATAGTCCTGTTGCTGCAACAGCGCTAACTCGGCTCGATGTGCTTCCCGCCCTAAGTAAGCAGCATGGTCAAACATCGTAACAGGACAGGGTTCTATTTTCTCAAAGATTTCTACACAGAGTTCCTTAGCGGTGCGACCTGTAAATAACTGCTCTGCTCGGCGATCAACTTTACCTTTGGCGGGAATTGTTTTTCCTGTTTCAGGATCAACTGCTAAGCCTTTGTCATTAATAATGTTGCTGTAGTGTTTCGCACAAATTAAATTTTGTTCGCGATCGACATAAATAATAAAGTAACCGCTGGGGTCGAGAGCTATTGATCGCTTGGATAGTTGATCGTCAATAACTTGGAGTTGTTGAGTAAGTAGGTTGGTTTCAGCGGTCAAATTCATTAACTTTGAGACGAGGGAATATTTTTTCTAGTTACCTATGATACGACTTATTACTATGGTCTTGGTATTTATGAATGATCTAGATTTGCCTAAACAGTATGTTAGGGCTTGAAAATCTCATAAATAGCGCACTAAATTATAGGATGTGGAAAATATTTTGTAGGTGAAACTTTTTATTGTGCATTGGGTAAAATGAAGATGAGGAATATAGCAGTCCTAAATGAATCGTAGAAGTTAAAGCCGATAATACAGGTCTTTAGCGGGCGGAAAACTCTAAACTATCTTATTCTTAAGACTAAAAGTTTTTCTGCGTGACTAAGGTAGGGGCTTAAAATACTTGTTTATACACAAATGATTGAGGATTGCTATAGATAGGCGATCGCTTTGGATGACGGTTTAAGAAAAACCACTGAATAAGCAAGGAATATACTGGTGTTACGCGGTAATGCTACATTAACAACTACTACTAAATCGCTAAAGGGTAAAGGTATGTCTAGGAATAGGTTGAAAAGATGGGGAAGGGGAAATCAATTATTGAGTTGGTTTAAAAGGTATTTTACTAATTACTATTCTCCTCGTAAGCATCGAACTCAGCGCGGTATTGCGCTTCCGTTGGTGATTGGAGTTGGGTTGTTGATGACTTTGTTGTCAATTACGATCATTGCGCGATCGCAGTCTTCGCAGGTTAGTACTTCAAATCTCAAGCAATCGGTGGAAGCTGGTGAAGTTGTTGAAACGGGACTTGTGCGGATACAATCACTGTTTTCGCAAAATCGCTCACTTGCCGTAACTACCCTTGCAGATGTCGGTTCTAGTAACTCTTGGGTAGTGGCAAATACAGCTAATCCTAGTATTTGTGGTGGAAGCACGACTACAACTAATCTTGCCAGCTTTACAGGTACGCCGCCGCCGTGGATTGATATAGAGGCAGGTAAAAGACAGTACCGTATAATCGACTATACCTATATCCCAGATACTACTCCTGTCATCAAGGACAAGGGGATTGGTCGTCTGCAAATTGAAGGACGTGTAATTGTCGGAACTGTTACTAGTGGTGCTACCAGCGCTGTCAGTCAAGTCATTTCAACTGCTGGGCTGCAAGTAGAAATACCTGTGTCCCCTGGAGATGTTAATAACGAGCCTATTCCCGGCTTATGGGTTGGTTCTAGATGGGATGCTGACAAAGGAGAAACTCAGATTCAAGGAAATGTATTATATGGATGCTCCGTCAACAATCTCCCTATAACTACTGTAAAAGGAACTAAAACAATTACTATTCCCAATTTTGTAGATAATACTTATGCTGCTAAACAATCAACTCTCAAGTTTCCTTCTTTACCAGCCCCTATTCCAAGCGCGGCAAAAGATTTAGTTATTAACGGTGCCGTAACTCTACCTGTAAAGCAGGATATCCTAGACTCCCCACCAGGCTCTGAGACTTGGGGGTCAAAGACTAAAGTGTATGAGTACAAAGTTGGTGAAATTGACGGGAACTTTAAAATTACTATAGATCCAAACTATAAAGTCATCATTCATCTAACAGGAAATTTTGATAAAGCAGAAATTAGTCACACAACAACTGGTTATCCTGTAGCAACTTCTTTGAATCAAAATTATATAGCATCCTCTAGGGATATAGATTGGATTAGCTCTTTGGCAAGTTCTGTTGGCAATTTGTTTGCTTCACCATCTACTAATGTAGCTTCATCAGCTATTGATGGAACTGATGCGGCATTAGATTTGTCATCTAATCCATATAAACCAATTGCAACATTCGCATCTTTATCATCTTACGATGGTTCTTCTAAATCCTCTTTTGAGAATAATCCTTTTATCATCGCACAAGCAACTACAGCTACAATTACAGACTCGGCTAAAAGTGATAACACAATTACAGTAAGTCAATCCTTCTCTGCACGAGAAGCTGTTACGTTTTCTGGTACTTTGCCAGTTGGATTAAGTTCAGGCGTAACCTACTATGTGGGGACAGCAGGCACTCAGTTTCAACTATTCACAAATTCAAATCTTACGGGACTTGTTAATATCACTACTAATAAATTCAGTGGGGGAATTATTAGTAGAGTAACTACAGGTACTGGAACAACTACAGGTACTGGAACAACTACAGGTACTGGAACAACTACAGGTACTGGAACAACTACAGGTACTGGAACAACTACAGGTACTGGAACAACTACAGGT
>JAJAZG010000400.1 GCA_026785865.1 Pseudanabaena sp. CAN_BIN31 | reverse complement strand
TAATAAACGCTGAACTCCAGAACTAACTGTGCGATAGATATCTTCCAGCCGACGGTGCTTATACCAATTCAATCGCTCTAGTTCTTGACGATTGTGTTTGAGATGATCGACTAGCAACAAATGGCGACGCGACCAAGAAAGTTGATTTGTCAACATATTAAAAGCTTGCAGTTGGCGATCAATCCATCGCCGTCCTACGCGATCGGCAACCAAAATCATTCCTGTTGGTTGGTGTTCAGGTGTTGTGCGTAGAGCCGTGACCATCAAATGTCCAAGGGCAGGGGCATTTAGCCAAGCCTTCGTCTGTTCTGGCAAATCATGAACACTAAGCGGTAGAATCCCCTCGGTTTGGATTGCCCACTGCACAAGTGGATCTTCTTCGATCGCAATTAGAGTTTCGCTAATGGTGAGTTGATACTCATCACGGCTCGCAAATACTGAGGCAATTTGTCCACCTTGCCGACCAGGTAACCATACGACCAATATCGCCAGAGGGGATTGCGTAACCTGCGCCATTAATTGTGTAGCAGCGTGATGCAGCTTATCGAGCGCGTCGCACTGTTGGAGCGCAACTAGACCAAACTGGACGGCTTGGTAAGACTTTTGACGTTCATCGGATAAGCGCTGCAACTCATTTTGGTGAACGATTAACCCAATCTGTTGTGCGACTGCTTGCACCATTTCTCGCTCTGGGCGCGACCATGTACGCGGTGCTTCGTGGGCAACGGCGAGAATACCTTCTAGAGATTTTCCCATCGAAGTACTACTGACGATCATCGATCGCACATCGAGATCGATTAATGAATCTCGCCATTGCAAAAATTTAAAATCACTATCGAAATTTTCTACAGTTGCGGCATCGAGAGATTGCTCCATCATCTGCACATCGACGGGAGCTAGTCCCGTTAGAATCGCAGGCAGGGGTCGGCGGTTTTTGGGATGATACTGGAAATCAATCCGAAACGTATCATTGTCTTTGTCATAGGTGCAAACCCAAAACCTTTCTACGCCTAGTCGCTGACATAGTTGTGTAGCGGCTTGATCGAGGGCGCTTTGCCAATCGTTATCGGAATATATGGCTCTAGCAATCCCTGCGGTAAGAATTTGATCGGAAGCGATGCGATCGAGGGTCACTTCCATTTCTTCTAAAGGTGCGGTAATGGCTGCTAGCTGCGCCGCGCCGCGTACAAAATTTCGCTCGTCATCTGTCCAAAGACGCGGCTCATCGCCTTCCACTGACAAAAATCCTAATAGTTCTGATTGAAAAAATATGGGGGCGACAATTATGGAAACCGCACCAAATTGTTCCATGACGCGATTGCTAACTTCGCCTTTGGTCATCGACTTGGCATCAACCACCACCACCACTTGATCTTTCGATAGAGCCTGATATAAACCAGGAGCATTTTGTACCGTTACCCCAGCCGTATTGTCAACCGCTTGTTGTTTACCTTTAGGGCCCGCTTGCCGATTAGCAATTCGTCGCCAAAAATATTGATGTGCGCGTTCAAACCAATAAATATTGGTGTGATCGGGCATGACAAAGCTATGGGTTGCCTGCACGATCTCTTCAAGGCGATCGTTGAGTGTGGGAATATTACGGATTTTGGCGAGAATTTCCAGTAAGGGTTCGTCAGGTCGCTTGGCATTGTGATGATGCCACTGATCGTCAAGGCGACTAAGGGTTGAGCCAAGGGTGCCAAGAACAATAGATAGTCTCGCTCTTTCTTCGTTGCGCGTATTAACATTCCACTGGCTTGAGCCTAATATGACTACGCCAAAACTGCGATCGCGATGATAGATCGGCCAGATTAATGTGCCTTGAATATCAAATTTTTGAGCGAGTTTCTGCCATTCACCACTTCGCCTTTCTTGACGCAGATCGGCGATCGGGACAGGCTTGCGTTGCAATATCACCTGATCGAGTAAATCCCCTGCATTGAGAGCAAATCGTTCTTTTAAAAATTTAATCTCGCCAGCAGGTGTAGTCCCCCCTTTACCTGTAAGTCGATGATTTTCTGCGTCATAAAGCCCAATCCAGATTAATTTGTAGTCAGAATTGTCTCGAAGATAATCGAGGGTTGCGGTCAATAAGTTGTCGATACTGTCTTCATCACGCAAGAACTGCATGATTCGCCCAAGGTTAACAAATTGGCGCTCCCATGGGTTAGTTCCTGCTTGACTCATATTTGCGTCCTGACGTTTTTTGACTTAGGTAAGCTGATGTGCCTTTAAGTTGCAAGATGATTGTGCCGCGCTTCGCGCGGCACAATCATCTTCTGGTTTTTGATATGCATTTTAAATGCCGATCAGCTTATGATTAGCGGTATACCGTTGAAAATTATTTCTTAAAATAATGTTAAAAATACTATCTCACCATAAGCGTACAATCTTTGGTTTAGAAAGTCAGTAATACATCATACTTTTATCAATTTTTATCCCATTATCATCGAGAGATACTCCCTTCCCAGTATAAAAATAGACATTAAAACCCAAGAATTAGCGGCGCTCCGCGCCGCAACGTCTAATCTCTCACAGTAGGTATGGCGCAAAGCGTCATACCTATCTTTCTATGAGCCACTCTAGCGATCGCTCACCAATTTGCAGAGGAATACTCACAGCTTTGCCAAGACGAGGACGTTCTTTGGTAATTTCGATAAATTTTTGAACTTGCTCGACTACGCCCCAATCGCTTAGATAAGACGCGATCGTATCAAGATGTTGAATAAATTCGCTTTCACCCATCGAAAATGATTGTTGCTCTTGATAGCGCCACATTACTTGCAAGAAAATTTTGCCTTGAGTTTTGCGTAATTGCACATCATAGGAAAAGTCCCATTTATTGGCGATCGCCTGACGAAGTTCTGCGCCTGTCATAGTTTTTAATTTTGGGAATTAACACATCTTAACTGTATGTATGGCGATATCCATGAAAATTCAGATATCTACAATCTATAAGAACAATGGGCTTAAGCCCATTGCCCGTCGCAATATATTAGGCGATCGCCTTGCCTAAATGCCCTTGGGCATCTTGTAACAGTTGTTCGGCGGCGGCGACATCTAAGCCTTGCCAATGCATTAACAATGCTAATTTAACCCGCTTGCCCGATCGCTCTAATAATATGGCCGCATCCTCACGGCTGATTGATGTGAGATCGCGAATAATCCGAATTGCCCGATCTTCGAGCTTGCTATTCGTCACCGAGACATCGATCATCCGATTGCCGTAAACCTTGCCTAGTTGCACCATTACGCCTGTCGAAACTGTATTTAAAACTAATTTTGTGGCTGTGCCTGCTTTGAGCCTAGTCGATCCCGCCAAGATTTCTGCGCCAACTAACGGACGGATCTCGATATCGTATTGAACTGGAAATTGGTCGGGTGGTACGCAACAAAAAAAGATTGTTTGTGCGCCCCGTTGTTTGGCTTCCTTGAGCGCTCCATGCACATAGGGCGTAGTCCCACCTGCGGTAATCCCAAACACAACATCGCGATCGCATATATTTCTTTCAGCGATCGCCTCTGCGCCATCGTCTTCCCGATCTTCGAGAGCTTCAGAACTGCGTACCATTGCATTCATGCCACCCGCCAAGATTCCCTGTATCAATTCAGGATCGCTGCAAAACGTGGGCGGACATTCAGCCGCATCGAGTACGCCTAGTCGTCCACTTGTGCCAGCGCCAACATAGAACAATCTGCCACCATTGGCGATCGCCTCAGCAATAGTCGTAATCGCGGCGGCGATCGCTTCTTTTTCTTGTCCAACCGCCGCAACCGCCTTAGCATCCTCTCGGTTAAACAATTCGACAATTTCTAAGGCGCTGAGCCGATCTAAATTTTGGCTATGGGGATTTGCTTGCTCGGTCAACAAATAACCGCGATCGCTATTATTTACTGCACTCTTTATGGCGTTATTCACTGTCCAAACTCAACCCTTGCTTTTTCGACAATTTCTGCCGTAATCGTATCACTACCTGAAGCTTGTGCTAGCTGTTCGATTCTCTGACGCGCTTGCGATCGCACGAAGTAGGGAATATTTTTGTACTTGATTTTTGCTTCGGCAGTCCAAGTTAAGCCTTCAGAATAATCAGGATTTTCCATGATGTCAACTAAATAAGTGCGCGATCGCTAGTATGCCATTCCCTTAGTTTTGATTAACACTTGCTTCGTGTAGATTTACAATTTCATGGCGATCGCGTCAGCTAATCTCTCAGAACCACCTTTTGCGCCAACTCGTTCTAGCCCATTTTGTTTGCAACGTTCCAAATAATCGCGATCGCCTAAAGTCCGTTTTATACATATCGCCGCTTCTTGCAAAATTTTCGGTGTAGCAGATTCTTTGCCAATGGTTTGCACTGATAAGCCCAGCAAACGTTCCTGAGCTTCTGCAAATCGATAGGAAAATTGGGGGCCATTGCCCATGATTTGGATGACAGGTTTACCAAGTCCAACCGCTTGCTCGACCGCAGTTCCTGCCATGCCGATCGCCAAATTACATTGCTGTAAAATATCGGCAAAAGCATCACTAAAACAAATCACGCTGATATCTAAATCTGTTTGATACAACTTGCCATCGGCATATTCCCAACCTGATTTAGCCGCAAGTTCAGATAATTGAGACATCAGGCTAGGTACGAGGGCGGCGCGAAATTGGATCGGATGGGGCGCAAATTCTTGGGCGATCGCCACACATAGTCGCAATTGCAATACTAAATTTTCCGCAGCTTCAGGCAAACGGCTACCTGTAAGTAAGGCGATCGCAGGTACATCAGGAACTAAACTCAAATCTCTACCCGTAGGCTCCAACACATCCATAATTGGATAGCCGACAAAACTGGTATTTTGATAGCCTCTTTGTCTAATTAGTTCGGCACTATAGGCATCGCGGGTCAGAATTTGTTGGCAACGAGGCGATCGCATCATCAGCGCTTGTAACCAACGCGGAATATAGCGGTTTTCATAAAATCCTGACGATGACACTAAAAACATGGCATAGGGCAAACCCGTCAGGTAAGCAAAAAGCGCAGGAACAACATCGCCTGTCGCAAAAACAAAATCACAGGTTTTGCTACAGGTTCGCGCCGCCTGAATTTGTTGCCAAGTCAAGCTAATTAATCCTGACTGAAAATCTTCAATCTGCTTCCGTAAGCTCATGTAAGCAAATCCCCCCGATGGCAATGCTTTTGTGGGAGTAGCGATCGCCACATCAGCACGACGATAGGCATTCCCATCTCCGACAATTGGCAAAGCGATCGTGTCCACATCAGGATATTTACGGCGCAAAGCTTTTAAGACTTCACAAGCATTCAGGTCTTCACCATGACCATTACTGATAAATAAGACCCGTTTTTGCTTGTGTTGATGTTCGATCTGGAGTTGAATCATATTGTAAAATATGGTAAAGCAATCAGAGCTTAAAAACTAGGAGATTATGGCGATGATGCAAACGTTAGTTGATTGCGATCGCATGACTTTTGAAGAGTTTATTGAGTGGTATCCCCAAGATGGTAAGCGCTATGAGCTATACAAAGGAGTTGTCAGAGAGATGATGCCTACAGGTACACATGAAGATGTTGGTGGACTTTGTTCTGCGGACTTAATTTTTGAGATTCGTCGATGCAATTTACCGTTTTCGATTCCCAGAAGTTGCTTGTTAAAGCCAGAGATGGCAGAGACAGGCTTTATACCTGATGTGGTGGTGATCGATCGCCGCGAACTAGTCAACGAACCTCTATGGCAGAAGTCTTCAGTAATTCAAAATGGAAAAACTGTACCTTTAGTAATTGAGGTCGTGAGTACCAACTGGCGCGATGATTATGCGGTTAAGTTATTAGAATATGAGGCAATGGGAATTGCGGAATATTGGATTGTTGACTATCGAGCTTTGGGGGCAGTAAGACATATTGGTAAGCCGAAACAGCCAACGGTAACTGTTTGCAAATTAATTGAGGGCGAGTATCAGTTGTTTTTGTTTAAGTCTGGCGATCGCATTGAATCGGATATCTTTCCTGAGTTAAATTTGATGACCGATGCAATTTTCCAGATCGGATTGCCAGATTCATCTAGCTCAAATTAATTAAACCTTACAAAATTTCTTGACCTTGAGAAAGTTTAAGAATGCAATTTACAAACATTTTTAGTTCTAGACAAGCCTGAATGGCGATCATGAGATCACTCTTTTCTAAAATTTTTCTGCCATGAAAAACCTTGTTGTAGCTGGAAGCTTTTCCTAATTCAAAAATCTCCTTGAGTCGATAGGCTGGAGGCTTGTCATGGTTTACTGTTTCGGGTGAGCCTGACGGAGCAGAACGATTGTGTTTGGCGAGAATTTTGATAGTTTCCCAATAAGGGAGTAACCATGCCTCGAAATCATGTAATGCAACATGGGGATAAAAATTGGGATTATTGCCTACCCATTGATTCATTTTCGCTTTGGCATCTTCGGCAGATTTAAAATCCTTGGTTCCAGTGTAAACATCTGTAAGTGCAATGACTGCATCACAATCACCGTTCAACAGAATCTCAACGATACGCTTAAGCTTTTCCTCTTTAGGAATTCGTCCATCTTGTCTGATAAATTTGAGCTTTGGCATTTGTTGTCCAAGACGGTTTCGCAAAAAATCTCGCAGCTTCTCTCGAAAAGCGAATTCAGTTGCACCTTCAACCAGAATTGCAATTTTCATGGACAACCTCCTACCACATTCATTGCCCAAAGTTGATCCATTGTGTAATCTTTCAGCCACTGGTCAAGGTTGAGGCTATCTGCCCAAGTCATTGTCGCTTCGCCATCTTCCAAATCGCAAATCAATACTTCATTAGGTTCGAGAAACCTAACCAGTCGATCTGAGTGGGTTGCCACAATGAGTTGTGTATGTTTTGAAGCTTCTCGCATTAAGTAAGCTAAGTGTCTAAGCAGTTCGGGATGTAAACTAACTTCTGGTTCATCAAGCAAAGTAATTGTTGACAGATTTTGGCTCTGTAGTAGCGCCACTAACCAAAGAAATCGCAAAGTTCCTTCTGATAATTCATGAATATATATGGGTTGAGAAAAATTGCGATCTGTCCAAGTCATCGAAATAGTTCCCGCCGCAACTGGCAGAAAACTTAGTCTCACAAAATCTGGAAATGCTCTAGAAATAATACTTTCAACCATTTCAAAGCGATCGCGATCGCTCTCACGCAAATCATAAAGACAAGAAACTAAATCCTCCCCTTTTGCGCCTGGTAACTTTGCAGGACGCATTGCTTGAGGTAAGCGAACTGGACTTTTTTCGGAAACATCCAATGCGCCATAATAAGTACAGGAAGCAAGACTTTTTCTTAATGCCTCTGATTTTTGATACATTTTGGGAACTTGAGAAAGTGATGTTTCGAGAGGATTATGTTCCCAATTTGGTTGTATAGCAACGTCACTATCTTCTTGAAAATACTTAATAGCTAACAGGTAAGAATCAATGTATTCACGGGAAATTATATTGTCGTAAAAAGACCTGCTATTTCTGCTTAATTTTTCACGATTAATCTCATACGATAATCCTTTAGGAGATATGGATAAGCTATATGTAAATGGCTCTTCATCTTCCTCTAAATCTTTTACTGAGAGAGATATTTCTAGTCCTTTAGCTTTCCCTCTAGTTAAAATCTCGTTTAATCCACCCTTAGTCTGCAATGTATCATTTAATTTTCCATTGGCTGAAGCTCCGATTATTGACATGACATCTAGAAAAGATGTTTTCCCAGCCCCATTCGCCCCAATCATGACGGCAGGGCTGTTTCAAGAAAGAGGAAATAAGAGGTTAAGTTAGCAAGGATGACAAAGCTGTTAAATCGTGGGCAAATCGCTCAATAGCCCCTTTAATTGAATCAAATCCATGAAGCCTATATAAGGATAGTATCCATGTCTT
>JAJAZG010000399.1 GCA_026785865.1 Pseudanabaena sp. CAN_BIN31 | reverse complement strand
CGCCGCATTATTTTTTGTGTTTTATCGCTAGCGCATAGTATTTTAAAAAAAAAAACCAAAAAGTATTTTGGGCGGCGTGGGGCCGCATCTACTTTTTGGGTTTTAGTTTGGCGACAGCTATAACATCATAAATATGTGCAACGCCTAATTATTGGCTGTTTTTGAGCAAAAGCTTGCGAAACAAGCTTTTGCCAAAATAAAGTAGGATGGAAATATTATGGCGCGATCGCAATTTCAAAATCTTCAAAAATATCTCCGTCCTTACTGGAGTGACCTAGCTGTTGGCACTGTAGCCCTTTTATTAGCGAACATGCTTGGCACATATATACCTTGGCTAATTAGATCCGCAGTTGATGATCTTAGTAAGCTGCAAGCGATTGATTCTCATCAACTGATGCAATATGTATGGCTAATTATTGGCTTGTCATCTGTGATGTGGGGCATTCGGATGACATCCCGCGTCTGGATTTTCGGAATTGGTCGCAAAATTGAATATAGCCTCAAGCAACAAATTTTTGAGCATTTACTCAAGTTGCCACCTAGCTACTTTGCCAACAACTCCGCAGGCGAGACCATCAGCATCGTCACCAGTGATGTCGAAAATATCCGCCGTCTGATGGGATTTGCCCTGCTTAGCATCATTAACTCAGTGTTTGTGTACACACTCACATTGCCTGCGATGTTGGCGATCGATCCTGTATTAAGCTTGTTAGCAATTTCGGTGTATCCGATCATGTTGGTGATCGTGCAGAGATTTAGCGGTCAGTTACGCGACGAACAATTAAAAGTCCAAGAAGAACTGTCAAATGTAAGTTCGCTTCTGCAAGAAGACTTGAATGGCATGGCGCTGATTAAAACCTATGCCCAAGAAAACAACGAACGTGCTGCTTTTGGCAAACTCAACGATCGCCTATTAGGTGCCAACCTAAAGATGGCGCGTAGCCGTAATATTTTATTTCCATTACTGGGCGGAATTGCCAGTATCAGCTTTTTGGTATTGATTTGGTTTGGCGGCGAAAAGTTAGCGAATCCAGCCAATACAACTTTTAAAATTGGGGATTTATTGACGCTAATTATTTATGTGGAACGGTTGATTTTCCCAACCGCGATTTTGGGCTTTGTGATGGTTACTTATCAGCGTGGCTTGGTGAGTATCGGACGGATTCAAGGCATTCTCGATATCCCACCCGCGATAATTGATGAGCCTGATGCGATCGCCCTCGCAAAATCTCAAGTCATGGGCAAAATCGAAGCCCGCGATCTCACTTTTACCTATGACGGCGCTAGTCAGCCAGCTCTCAACCATGTTAACTTCACGATTTATCCTAGTGAAACCATTGCTATTTTAGGAGGTGTTGGTTCTGGCAAATCTACTTTCGCTAGTGCCTTGATGCGCTTAGTGGAAGTTCCGTCGGGTCAAATTTTTATCGATGGCATCGACATTACCAAAATGCGGATCGAAAATCTGCGCGAGATTATCTCTTTCGTACCACAGGATAGTTTCCTATTCAGTGCCACGATGCGCGATAACATTCGCTATGGCAAGCCCCAAGCTTTCGATCATGAAGTAGAAGACTTTGCGAATAAAGCGCGGATTGAGCAAGAAATTCTCAAATTCCCGCAGCAGTATGACACGTTTGTGGGAGAGCGCGGCATCACGCTATCAGGTGGACAGAGACAGCGCACGGCGTTGGCGAGAGCGTTGCTAGTCGATACCCCAATTTTGGTATTAGATGATTCCTTATCTAGTGTGGATAATCAGACGGCAACAGGAATTTTAAACAATTTACCTCAAAACAAAACGGTGTTATTTATTACGCACAATCTATCAGCAGCCTCAACATGCGATCGCATTATCTTAATGGATGCAGGTAAAATCGCTCAAGTAGGGACTCATGCTGAGTTACTTGCTGAGTCTCAGCTTTATCAAAAACTCTGGAATCAGCACAAACTAGAAGCGGCTATCAAATAGAAAGGATGGTGCTCATTCGTATAAAAACAGTAAAATAGTTGAGAATTTACAGCCTATTGAGTGGTACAGAGAAATTTTTAAAAGTGCCGCTTTGCTGCACTTTTAAAAATTTCTCTGGGTTTTATGACAGCGCAAAGACAACTGCTGGTAGGTATAACAAATCATTGGAGAGGACAGATATAATATTTTTGGCTTTAGTTTTAATTATGCCTGCCCATTTATATGATGTGTAGTGGCAAGTAGTAATCGCAAAAAATTTTCTAGTCTTAGCTGAAAGGGATGACTTGTAAAATAAATCCAAGTAAAACTGCCTCACCAGACAATTCCGTTGGGAGTTGACGAGTCTCTGGAGCTTGTCCTTGGCGATAAATTTCTACCTGCTGGTCTTGAGGATTAAACATCCAGGCAAGTCTCACACCGCTATCCATATACTCCTGCATCTTTTGTTGCAATGTTTTGAGGCTATCTGATCGAGACCGCAGTTCGATTACAAAATCTGGCGCGATCAATGGGAATTTTTGTCGTTGTTCAGCAGAGAGCGATTTCCACCTCGATAATTCGATCCAAGCAGCATCTGGAGATCGATCGCCGCCATTTGGCAGCTTAAACAGAGTAGATGAGCTAAACACTTTTCCCAGTTGTGTTTGACGATTCCAAATCGCTAAATCTGTACCGAGTTCCATTTCATAGTTTCCACTGTCTCCTCCGACTGGTGACATAACAATTAAAGCTCCTTGGGCATTGCGTTCGAGTGGTATGTCGGGATTATTGATGCAGAGTTGATAAAATTGCTGGTCGGTAAGTTGAACTTGGCTGAGGTCAAATACTAGTGGTAGTGTTAGGGAGGTCATTAGTGTATCTCCTAGTTGAGGCATGATTAGCATATTGTGACACGCTGCTCTCAATTTTTACACTATTCCTTCAAACCCATATAGTTGTCGGACGATCTCGAAAATTTTTTTGTCTTAGTTGAGATTGATCTAACCGACAAAAATAAATACTTATTGTCCAGAAAGTTTCCGTGTAATAAATAGTTATGGTGAAAGCGATCGCAATCTAAACCGCATCAAATCACTTGAGGATATCTGTCATTGGGTGAAATTGCGATCGCCCCAAATTTTATGTATATTTCTTTTCCCAAGATACTCCCCGTATAAAGATAGCAGGGCTGTTTCAAGAAAGAGGAAATAAGAGGTTAAGTTAGCAAGGATGACAAAGCTGTTAAATCGTGGGCAAATCGCTCAATAGCCCCTTTAATTGAATCAAATCCATGAAGCCTATATAAGGATAGTATCCATGTCTT
>JAJAZG010000398.1 GCA_026785865.1 Pseudanabaena sp. CAN_BIN31 | reverse complement strand
TCATGGAGGGTATTAATAATCGAATTAAGTTGATCAAGCGTCAGGCTTATGGGTTTGTAAATTTTGTTAATTTTCGCTCTAGACTTTTAGCTTGCCTTTCTCATTAACATCTCTTATCACCTTAAACTCAGAAGACCCGATAATTTACGGATATTTATCATCTATAATGAAAATTCTTATTGACCACGGTGGTTATCCTGTACTAAATATTGGAGATTTGGCAATGCTACAAGTTGCCATTCAAAGACTGTGTGGATTGTGGTCGAATCCCTCTATTCAAGTGTTTACTACTTCACCAGAAAAACTGGCTAAATATTGTCCAAATACTACACCTCTGTTGCCATCTGGACGAAATACTTGGCTTTCTACCCTCGTTTCTCCTGCCTATAAAATACCCAGCCGAGGTTTTGTTCAACTATGGTCTAATTGGGAAGATCACCTTCGTAGACAATCTCCAGAAATAGTAAGATCTTTCATTGAATTGAAATTGAAATTGAAAGGAAATTCTTCTGAACTAGCAAGTGACTTTCAAGTTTTTATGGAGGCATTTCATGAAGCTGACTTGGTTATTGCGTGCGGTGGTGGATACATCACCGATTCATTTAAATACCATGCTAGTGGTGTGTTAGACACTCTTGATCTGGCAAATAGTATCGGTAAGCCAATAGCAATGTTTGGTCAGGGATTAGGACCTTTGAGAGATCCTGACTTGCGTGCTAAAGCTAGAGCAGTTCTTCCCAAGGCAAAGTTAATTTCTTTGCGCGAGCAACGATCTGGAATTCCTATTCTCAAATCTTTTAATATCTCCTCAGATCGTTTTATTGTCACGGGTGACGATGCGATTGAGATGTCATATCAAAAACGTAATCCTAATACTGGTGATGGTATTGGTATAAACTTGAGAATTGCTAACTATGCAAACATCGACGCTGATTTAATTGAAACTGTCCGAACAACTTTACAGGATGCGGCTAAATCTCTATCTGCACCACTTATACCAGTTCCCATTTCATTAAAAGCTGAAGGAAAAGAATTGTCTGACAGTATGGCAATTCGTGAACTCCTCAAAGGTTATGATGATGCTTCTGATGGTGGACAATTGATTGATACGCCACATAAAGTTATTGAGCAAATCGGACTTTGTAGGGTTGTTGTTACAGGAAGCTATCATGCTGGGGTATTCGCATTGGCTCAAGGAATTCCTGTTGTTTGTCTGGCAAAATCTGAATACTATGCTGATAAGTTTTTGGGATTAGCTGATCAATTTGGAGTTGGCTGTCAAGTCATTTTTATGAATAACCAACAACTAAAAGAAAATCTATTAGCTGCAATTTTTCAATCTTGGAATGATTCCGAACAATTGAGACTTCAACTCTTAGCTGCTGCCGAGCACCAAATCAGTTTAGGAAGAACTGCATATAAAAATTTATATGACATGATTTAAAGTTAATAAATTTTGAAATTAGTTAATTTGAGAATATTTTTGAAAAAATATGAATTCTGAAATCAGCGTTATTCTTTGTACTCATAATCCTAATCGTGTATATATTGCAAGAGTTTTGGAGGCATTGCAATCTCAGACATTGCCTTCGGAATTGTGGGAGTTACTGATCGTTGATAATGCAAGCGATCGCATTCTCGCTTCAGAAATTGATTTGAGTTGGCATCCTTATGCTCGTCATATTCGTGAAGATAAGTTAGGATTAACACCTGCAAGATTAAGAGGTATCCAAGAAGCTAAAGCTGAGATTCTAATTTTTGTGGATGATGATAATATTTTAGAGTTAAATTACTTAAAAACAGCTTGGCAAATCGGTAAAGAATTTCCTTTCCTTGGCGCTTGGGGAGGACAGACAATTCCTCAATTTGAAGAAATACCACCAGAATGGACAAAACCTTATTGGATCGCTTTAGCGATTAAAGAATTTGATCAGGATACATGGTCAAATTTAGTTAACCAGTATGAAACAACACCATGCGGTGCTGGTATGTGTATTCGTAAGTTGGTTGGAGCGCACTATGCTGAATTAGTTAAACAAGACTCTATCAGGCAAAGTATGGGTCGAAAAGGTCAAAAATTAACCTCGTATGAAGATTCAGATATAGCATTTACAGCTTGTGATATGGGATTGGGAACTGGACGCTTTGCCAAGTTGAAGCTCACACATTTAATGCCTCCTGAAAGGTTGCAGGAAGAGTATCTACTCCGATTAATTGAGTCTTCTACTTACTCTGGTATCATTGTTGAGTCTTATCGAGGCAAGCTTCCCCAAGGCAATAAATCTGGATTAGGCAAATTTGCCGATTGGATTAGGTTCTGGCGCATGAGTCCTAGAGAAAGGCGGTTTTATCAAGCTTCTCAGCGAGGCTTACAGGCTGCTTTACAAGAAATTAGTTCATCAGTCTAAATGATTGCGAGAATATACGAATGAAAAAATTACTTGTAACTGGATCTTCAGGACTAATCGGCTCTGAAGTGTGTCTTCATTTTGCTGCTCTTGGCTGGCAAATTCATGGTGTAGACAACAACCAAAGAGCCGTTTTCTTCGGTTCGCAAGGAGATACTCGCTGGAATCAGCAACGATTGCAGTCTCTAATTAAGGGGTTTGTGCATCATGAAGTGGATATACGCGATCGCCAAGGTGTCCTAGATCTTATTGATAGCATTAGACCAGATGCGATCGTGCATACCGCCGCCCAGCCTAGTCACGATTTAGCTGCCAAAATTCCCTTTGATGACTTTGATACCAATGCAGTTGGTACATTGAATCTTCTGGAAGCAACTCGTCAGTTTGCCCCAGAGGCTCCATTCGTGCATCTTTCCACCAATAAAGTCTACGGTGATGCCCCTAACGAAATTCCCATGTCGGAGTCAGATACTCGATGGGATTACGCTGACCCAGTTTATGAGCATGGCATTCCTGAAATATTCCGAATCGACCAATCCAAACACTCAATTTTTGGTGCTTCTAAAGTTGCAGCCGATGTCATGGTGCAAGAATATGGACGTTATTTTGGGCTAAAAACTTGCTGTTTGCGCGGTGGCTGTTTAACAGGGCCCAACCATTCAGGTGTTGAGTTGCATGGATTTCTCAGTTATCTGGTAAAATGCAACTTAGAAGAACGCACTTACAAAATTTTTGGTTATAAGGGCAAGCAGGTCAGGGACAATATCCACTCCTATGATGTGGCTCGCTTTATTGAGGGATTAATTCAAAATCCTCGTTCAGGCGAAGTTTATAATCTAGGAGGTGGAAAAAATAATACTTGTTCTGTTTTAGAAGCCTTTGAGATCGTTGCTTCCTTAACGGGTAAGCAAATGCGATATGAATATTTAGATAAAAACCGCGAGGGAGACCATATTTGCTACTATAGCGATCTGCGAAAAATGCAACAGCATTATCCCCAATGGTCAATTACCAAATCATTGACTGAAATTTTTACAGAAATTACTATGTCTTGGCAACAACGCTTGAGGTAAGTAAAAAACTTAGATATTAGTGATTATGACAAAAGATTTACCTCGGATATTGCTAGTTAGCGAAGCATCTCTAGGTCAGGAAGGAACAGGGATAAATCGAACACTTCTTAATCTGTTTGCGGGATATCCTCCTGAGCGATTTATGATCTACGCTCCTCAAGCTAGCCACAGAGATTACCCAACTCCACCACCACTTGATAAGAATATAGCCGCTTTTCCTGAGAGTTTTTTACCATACATTAATAATCGCCTTGGTCTTGTAATCAATCCGCTGATTAGATCTATTAATTTTCAACTGCTTGATTGGTTGCCTATATATGAACAGTCTAAATTAGCTGATTTTTCGCCAGAAATCGTCTTGATTTGTCCTGTTGGTATTCCAGCATTGTTAGTTGGCTACAAAGTATCTCAATTATTTAAAGTTCCCTTTATTTCTTATTTCATGGATGATTGGGTTACAAATAATCATCAACGTTGGCTATCTGGAGGATTACAATCTTTATGCCATAAAGTCTTAGAAGAATCATCAGCTTGGCTCATGATTAGTTCACAACTGGAAAAACGCTTAGTTCAGAAATTTCAACTGCCCCTTAAGCGATCGCTAATAGTCCACAATCCTGTAGACTTGTCTAACAAAACATTTCCTGAACCTATTCCCCACACTGAAAAAACGTTTCGTGTTGTTTACGCTGGTTCTATCTTTTCTATGCACTACGATGCGATCGCAGTCGTAGCAGAAGCTATCTATGAACTAAGGTGTAGTGGAGTAGACATTGAGCTAGTGCTTTATACCGATCAATCTTTCTGGAATAACTATCAGACAAGCTGGCAAAAATGGGAAGTAATATATGGTTCTAAGATACCTTATGACCAACTCAATCAATATTTGCAAAAGGCTAAATTACTATTAGTTGCTTCTTCTTTTTTGCCAGAAATGGCTGGCTTTACTAGTAGTTCTGTTCAAACGAAACTAACAGACTATATGGTATCTGGTACACCAATTTTAGCTTGCGGCCCTACCTATTCTGCTTGTAATCAATTTGTCAAAACTTGGAATTGCGGTTCAGTTTGTGAAACAAATCAGGTATCAGTAGTTAAAGACACTTTATTGAGACAAATTCAAAATTATTCTGCTCTATTGGCATTTGCCAAAAATGCTTTTGAAATAGTTCAGGAGCATTTTGAAGTAGGTAGGATTAGAGTCAAACTTTATGAATTTATCAAGCAAACTGCACAGCATTAAAAATTTAAGATAAAACATGAATCAATCACTAGTCTATAGCTGGCAAGAAGCAGTCTCACACATCAGTGTAAATGAACGATGGCAGGATGCGACAAAATATCTCACTCCGACAGAAATTTTAAATGGTATAACAATCCAGCAAATTTGGAGCATCATAGATCGGGCTTGGGATGAATTAGAAGAAGAAAATAATCAAAAGCAGCAAGGTAAGTTTGATTTACTAGAGTTTTTACATGATTATTATCAACATCCAGTTTGGCTAATAAATGCAGCTTTTTCAGAATCTGATCCTGCAACTATTGAAGATCGCTTAGCCGCAATCCGCCTAATTTCTCATGTTAAACCACGCAAAATCTTAGACTTTGGTGGAGGTATTGGAACAGTGGCTCGATTATGTGCCAATCAAATTCCTGAAGCAGAATCTATAGACTTGGTTGATATTACGGAATTTAGACATACTATTCAACAGTATTTAGCTGATTACTCATCTGTGAGAGTTTTAAAAGAGCCAGAACCGCTTTATGATGCAGTTATTTGTACTGAGGTTTTAGAACATTTGACCGATCCGATCGCGGCTGTGGCAGATATTAATCGAATGTTGCGCGTAGGAGGTGCTTTTTCTACTAGCTATAGTTTTGTACCCGTTATTAAATGCCACCTGCCGCAAAATTTTCATTTACAATTCTCGATGCTTTGGATTATTCGTAGTTTGGGATTTGGATTTTATGGTTTTGAACGTCGAGGAAGTACTGTATATAGTTTTGTAAAACATTCAGAAGTTACAGATAGTAATCTTAAATTTGCGCGTTCGTTAGAATCACTTTCTAGACTAAAGTTACCGCTTAATAGACTTTTTCTTTTATTTAGGACGCTTTAAAATTTATGATTAAAGTTTTCCTACTCTGTTCGGGGCTAGGCAAGGTACAAAGAGGCTATGAATCCTTTACTCAGGAATGTTTTGAGGCCTTGCAACAAGAACCTTCATTAGAAGTAATGCTATTTAAAGGAGGAGGAATATCTCAGGGTAAAGAATTTACCTTATCTAATATTCATCGCGGATCGTGGCTGGCAGAAAAGCTTAGTCAAGTCCTCAAAAAAGATCCTTATTTTATTGAGCAACTTACCTTTTGCCTTAGCCTGATTCCGCATATCTATCAAAAAAAACCTCAAGTCATCTTTTTTAGTGATTTTGTTTTAGGTACTATGCTCTGGCATTTACGACGAGTGACGGGCTTACCATTCAAATTACTTTTCTCCAATGGCGCACCCAATGGCCCCCCATTTAGTCGTACCGATTGCGTCCAGCATCTCACACCGACGCATTATCAAATGGCTTTGGATGCAGGAGAATCTGCCGATCGCCATTTTCTCGTTCCCTACGGAATTAAGATGGGCGATCGCCTAGAAATGCTCTCCCAAAAACAGCGAACCGATCTCTGTCATACTTTGGGCTTACCAAGCGATCGCCCAATACTATTATCTGTTGCAGCTATTAATAAAACTCATAAGCGGATGGATTACCTCATTCGCGAAGTGGCTCAAATGCCTGTGCCGCGACCTTTTTTACTCATGCTAGGGCATCAAAACGCTGAATCAGCGGAAATCGTAAACATGGGTTATCAACTTCTGGGACAAGAAAATTTTCAGACTAAAACAATTCCATTGGCTGAAATTCCTAAGTACTATCAAGTCGCCACCATCTTCGTCTTAGCTTCTCTGAGTGAGGGTTTACCACGAGTCTTGCTAGAGGCAATGTCTTATGGTTTACCTTGTTTAGCCCATAATTACGAAATTTCAAACTTTGTTTTAAAAAATCAAGGGTACTTTGCCAACTTTGAGGTGTCAGGAAACCTAGCAAGATTAATTAGTCAAGTTCTATTACAGGATGATAAAGATAAGAAAAATCAGAGACACCTTTATACATACAAGAATTTTTCTTGGCACAAACTTCGCTATGCATACATGGATATGCTCGCCCTCTGTGTAACTACTTGATTAATGAAATGTTTGAAGAGTCTTCTAACTTGTAATATTTGACTACAATTATTTTCAATTTTAAGAAGAGATTTAGAATTGGCGATCATCTCATCGGTCAATAGGTTTCATTACATTAAAGACTTTAGGGACTTGCTTCAAGCTAAAGTACCAAAAGCTTCGACTTCTCTCAGCTAACACGACCGATAGCTGAGAGAAGCCGAAGCCTCAGTCTTGCACTTAACTGGTACATTTTTTCCCAGCACATGACTTAAGTAATGATGAAGTATTTTCTTTATCCTGAGAATCCTTTATAATTTTATAGAGATTCAAATAAAACTTGGAGTAGTGAATGAAAAGGGCTGGGCTTATAAAAAAGTTTTTAAAAAAAGCCATACATCGTATTTATCGATATATTTGTGAAGACACTCAGTTTCTATGTGAGCTTAATGAATATAAGAGATGGGAAATTGGAAGTTATACTTATGGACATCCTATTGGTAGTCCAAAGGTTGTTTATTTCGGCGAAAATGCTAAACTTAAAATTGGAAAATTTTGTAGTTTTGCTGGCAACGTTACTATCACACTCGGTGGTTATCATCCTACCAACTGGGTGACAACATATCCTTTAAATGTGTTTTTATTTGAGAATCCCGTACATCAGGAAGGACACTCTGTAGCTAAGGGAGATGTTGTGTTCGGTAATGACGTATGGGTTGCTACAGGAACTATGATTCTGTCTGGAATCACAATCGGTAATGGCGCAATTATTGCTGCTAGTAGCGTTGTAACAAAGGATGTGCCTCCATATTGCATTGTTGCAGGTAATCCTGCCAAAATTATTAGAAAGAGATTTTCAGATGATGTCATTAAAAAGTTAGAAGCAATTAAGTGGTGGGACTGGCCGATCGAAAAAATTCAAGCTGAGGTAAAAAATCTTCAGTCCGACAGAATAGAAGATTTTTTAGACAAGCACTTTATCGTAAGCGATTGATCGTATGAGTTGATATAAAGTATTTACATGAATCAGATTAACGAGTCATATAAAGTTCGATTTTCATACTAACCTAAGTTTTGTGTTCCAATATTATGAGTAATAATTTTCTTCTTTCTGTCATTATTACTATAGCGGTTTTCAGTTGACCATGTGTAGCTAAATCTAAGCTTTTAAAGATATTGTCAAGCATTTCAAAAGCCAAATTTTGCCTATGCTCATATGAAAACCGCTATACTTACCATCGCAACGATCTGCTGGCGAAGTGTCTAGATTGTCTGGCTCCAAGCATACAGACCTTTTTTGCTTTTGCTAGGTCATCAAAATGATGAATCAATTGAGATCGTAAATATGGGCAATCAATTACTTGGCAAAGAAAATTTCCGCGTAAAAACTGTTGCTTTAAAAGAAGTTTCCAATTACTATCAAGCTGCAAACATATTTATACTGGCTTCTCTTAGTGAAGGATTACCACGAGTATTACTAGAAGCTATGTCCTACGGTTTACCTTGTTTAGCTCATGAATACGCGATCGCACGGTATGTATTAGGAGAACAGGGATACTTTGCCAACTTTGAGATGTCTGGAACACTGGCAGATTTACTCAATAGATTAATATTGGGCAATAATGAGTCTCATCAGATTCAGCGACATCACAGTATTTATGAGCGATTTAGCTGGGATAAGTTATTTCCAAGTTATGTTGAAATGATTCAGCGCTGCATAACTTTCACTATTTAATGAGCAACATGAGTCAAATGAAATTTAGTGTCATCATCCCCACATATCATCGCAATGACTTATTAGCGAAATGCTTAGATTGTCTTGCGCCTAATATTCAGACGTTACCGACAGATCAATATGAGGTGATTGTGACCGATGATGGCTTTCAAACTACTGCTGAGGAAATGATTAAACAGGATTATCCTTGGGTAAAATGGGTTGCTGCCCCGCGCAAGGGACCTGCGGCTAATCGTAATAATGGCGCAAAGTATGCACAAGGAGAATGGTTAGTATTTACTGATGATGATTGTTTGCCCGATCCGCAGTGGTTAATGGCTTACAGAGATGCGATAAATAATCAAATAAATTATCTGGTATTAGAAGGAAGAACTTATGTAGATCGTCCGCGTCAAAGTTTAGCTGAAACTTCTCCTATAAATGAGACAGGAGGATATTTGTGGTCTTGTAATTTTGCCATTCAACGTCAACTTTTCGAGTCTATCGGTAGTTTTGACGAAAGATTTCCCTATGCTGCTATGGAAGATGTAGATTTGAGATTAAGGTTAAGAAAGCATGGACACAAATTTTTCTTTAGCAAGCAGGCCTCAGTTTGTCATCCGTGGCGAGAAAAAGGAGGCTGGAAAAAGCTGAAACAACATCAACAATCTACCTTAATCTACTTATCTATTCATCCTAAAGAATCATCAAATATAAACTCTGTGTCCTATTTAAGAATGGCTTTATACGGAATTATAAAAAGTACAGTTCCAGAGATATTAAAGTTAAACTTACATGGGATAAATGAAGCTTTATTAGAGCATCTTTCATATATGCAGATGGTTTTTATATTGTTAAAATATAATCCTTCTACTTTTGAGGCAAAGGCAATAGTTTGATCGTTAGGGAATAGAACTATTATTCATATCTTGTCAAAAAACCATGTCTTTTTTTAATGTCTAGAAAAACCAATAAGAAGAAATAAAAATGAAAAAGTTGACTGTTGAAGATAGCTGGCATGAAACTTGGAAGTATAGTTATCCATACGATTTACTTGAAATTTACTCAGATACGAGTTCACTTGGATATGCTTATGCGTATGAAACTAGACGCAATCACACCTTGCAATTAATCCAAAAAGTCGCCAAGCCAAGTGCGAAAATTTTGGATATAGCTGCTGCTCAAGGAAATTTTAGTTTATTGCTTGCGGAACTAGGATATGAAGTTACTTGGAATGACTTGCGTGCAGAACTGATTGATTACGTCAAATTGAAATGGGAACGCGGTCAAGTGAGTTATGCACCTGGAAATGTTTTATCGCAAAAGTTTGACTCTGAGTTTGATGTCATTTTAATGGGTGAAGTGATTGAACATGTTGCTCATCCAGATGAATTTTTGCGCGAAATTTCTAAATTCTTAAAGCCAAATGGTCATATAGTGATGACCACTCCGAATGGTGAGTATTTCTTAAATCGCTTGCCAAAATTTTCAGATTGTCCAGATCCCAGCCAATTTGAATCGCTCCAATTTCAGCCAAATTCTGACGGACATATATTTTTATTGCATCTTGACGAATTAGAACCGATCGCAAGTCAGGCAGGATTGTCTGTTGTCGAGACGCGCATTTTTACTAATCCCTTGACAAATGGACATCTAAAAACTAGATATTTACTAAAGTTACTACCTAAATCCTTTGTGGATGGCTTTGAAAGATTTACTAGATCGCTACCATTTTTCTTGGCGAAAAAGATAAATACAAGTTTAGCTGTTCTGCTGACTCGCAAGGATTGAGAGAAAATACTCTATTTGGCAATGAGGGAGAGGAGTATATAAGCGATCGAAGGGTTTCTTGTTAGTCAAGTTAGAGATCCGCACTGTAAATGAGTTAATCGAGAGTGAAAACAATACATTTGACAGTTAACCCAATAAACTTAAATTCTTCAAAAATGGGACGAATCGACTCTGCCCGTGTGGATGCCACGACAGAGAAAGATATTGCCGCACAACAGGCTAATGACGATCTGGAAACCATGCAAGAAGTGGCTAGGTTTGTGCGGCGCGTGTGTAAACGCCTCAGCTTAAGCCAAGCTAAGTTTGCCAGATTGATAAGTGTTTCGCTCGATACTATCCGTAACTGGGAATAAGGTAAACGATCGCCAACGGGTATGGCGATCGCCTTGCTCAAAATTTTAGACAAATTACCAGAATTGGCTTTGGCAGCGCTTAGTTGAAATAATTAGATAAATCCAGAAAAAGCAAAATTTGTATGAACCATTTAACTAACGTTTACTCTATAGTTCCCAGACTTCCACCTGCGATCGATGGGGTGGGCGATTAAGCATTAAATTTAGCGCGTCAACTTCGTAAAGATTTTAATATTCAGACTCATTTTATTGTTGGTAACCCGACATGGAGTGGCGAATCCGAGATCGAAGGATTTCCTATTAGCCAAGTTACAGATAGTAATCCTAATCAACTAACAAGTTTATTGTCAGGCGATCGCCCTTACCCAGTTTTGCTCCATTATGTCGGTTATGGCTATGCCCAGAGAGGTTGCCCCATCTGGTTAGTTGACGGTTTGCAGCGTTGGAAAAGCTTATATCCTCAGCGATCGCTCGTTACCATGTTTCACGAACTCTATGCCTCTGGCCCAATATGGACAAGTGCTTTTTGGTTATCATCTTTGCAAAAAAACTTAGCCGCAAGATTAACAAAATTAAGCGATCGCTGCATCACCAGTAAACAACTCTATGCTGATATGATTTCCCAGCTTAGCCAAGGTAAACACCAACAAGTTTCTGCACTACCAGTTTTTTCCAATATCGGCGAACCTGAGAAACCACCTCTAGCTTTATCCCATCGTCAGCAACAGCTAGTTGTTTTTGGTGGTATTGCTAAACGCACTAGAGTCTATCAAGATTGTCAGACTACTCTAGAATATGTGTGTCACAGTCTAAACATTCAAAAAATTTTAGATATTGGCACTCCAACTGGAATTACTCCTACCTCTATCGGTAAAATTCCAGTTTTGGAACTTGGACAACAACCTGCTAATAAAGTAAGTGATATTTTAGCTGATTCTGTAGCAGGTTTTTGTGACTATAATCCTGACTATTTAGCTAAGTCAGGTATTTTTGCAGCTTACTGCGCTCATGGATTATTGCCGATCAATGCTAAAGATAGTAAATTGATAATTGATGGTATAAGATTGGGACGACACTATTGGGTTCCCAATCCTAACAATGACTTACTAGATGACTTTGATATTCAGGCGATCGCCAATGATAGCTACTCTTGGTATCAAAATCACTGTTTGTCGGCTCAGACGAATATTTTTGCCCATCAACTCTTTCCTAAAACCAAATCATTAAAAGTACAAAAAATGTCTTCATTAGTAACATCAGATGTAAAACTTGTTGAACGGAGTAATTCAGGACTTCATGAAAATTTAGCAACCTCTCTCCCGATACTCAACTACGACACGCAAGTGCTTGATATTGGTTGTGGCACAGGAGCTTGGCTGCATCGTCTTTCTATCATGGGCTTTAAGAACTTGCATGGTGTGGACTTAGATATCCAGCAATTCGCTACAGATAAAGCAACTTGTTCACAAGCCAATCTAGATTACGATGACTTAGGTTTAGGAGAAAAAAAGTTTAATCTGATCACTTCAATTGAATTAATAGAACACTTGGAGAATCCAGGACGTATTTTGTATCATGTATCCAAACATTTATCTGATGAAGGATACTTTTTACTCACTACTCCAAATATACATTCAGTCAGTTGTAGATTAAAATTTCTAATCACTGGAAAACTCGCTTCCTTCGATGAAAAAGGGGATCAAACTCATATTTATCCTGTTTTGCTTGATTGCTTGAATAGAGTCCTTCCACGCTACTCTCTAAAAATTATCAGTCAATGGGGATATCCAACTACAGGTTCTATAAAATACAAACCCGGTACACAAATTATTTCCCGTTTCTTAGAAACGTTTTTGCCGAATAAAATTAAAGGTGAGAATCTATGTCTATTAATTCAAAAAAACATTCGTAGTTAGCTTTTTCTTATGAAAATCTTAATACTATCTAAATTTTTTCATCCAAGCCTAGGGGGCAGCGAAACCAATGCAGAAATATTAGCTCGCGAGTTTACTCAGCTTGGTCATAAAGTAAAAGTTATTACTCAAACACTTGGGAATGATTTGGATGTAAATGGTTTAGTATTTCCTTTTGAAGTCATACGTGTACCAAATCCTATACAGCTTATTGGATTGGTTAGATGGTGTGACGTATATTTGCATAATGGTATTAGCTTAAGGGGGCTATGGCCCCTTCTGTTGTTCAGAAGACCTTGGGTAATCCGACATCAAGTATGGCTGAGAAGTATGAATGGAAGTATTAATAGAATTGGAGGAGATTCTGGTTCTTTAATCGTCAGGATCAAGCATTGGTGCAGTCAATTTGCTGTCTCAATTGCGATTAGCAAGTCTATATCAGATAGACTAGAGTGCCCTTCCACTATTATTCCAAATCCCTATCGTGACCATTTATTCCGTATCTTGTTAGATGTGCAAAAGACTCAAGAACTAGTTTTTCTTGGGCGATTAGTTTCCGAAAAGGGTGTAGAGTTACTACTACAAGCCTTGGCGATGTTGGCTAACTCTGGATTAAGACCAAAGTTGACGATAATCGGTGATGGACCAGAAAAGTCAAAGCTAGAAATAAAAAGTGAAGAGTTAAGAGTTAATCCGCAAGTAGTGTTTGTTGGCTCTAAAGTCGGCGAGGAACTAGTCCATATCCTGAATCGCCATCAAATTATGGTTATCCCTTCATTGTATGATGAGCCATTTGGAGTAGTTGCCCTAGAGGGTATTGCCTGTGGTTGTGTGGTGGTTGGTTCTGAAGGTGGTGGTTTAAAAGATGCGATCGCAGATTGCGGAGTTACTTTCCCCAATGGTGATGTCCAAGCGCTTACAGAAGCACTACAAGATCTTCTACAAAACCCAGAAAAACTCGCTTATTATAGAGCTAATGCTCCAGAACATTTGGTACGCCATCAAAAAACAGCGATCGCTAAATCCTACTTAGAAGTAATAGAAATGGCTATCAACCACAATCAATAATTAACTAAATTTAAAAACACTCCATAATGGAAATAATAGGCGTACTAATATTAGCTTTGCTAGTCACTTTCGGGGCATCAAAAAAATGGAAACTAGCGATCAAGTCAGTCCTTGTGATTGCAGTCCTCGAAGGAGCATTGCGGCGTTGGGCTTTTCCCCAAGCGAGAGATCTGATCTATTTCTTCAAAGATTTTATTCTGATTGGCAGTTATATCGGATTTGCAAGTCGCCCCCGACCGTTCGTGGATCGATATCCGTTTATCAAAGAGTTAGTATTAGTTATTGCAGTTTTTTGTTGTTTACAAGCTTTTAACCCTAGCCTCGGCTCTCCGATTGTGGGCTTGATAGGAATTCGCTCATATCTGCTCTATATTCCCCTAATATGGGTAATCCCTCATCTCTTTGACTCATGGGAAGATTTACGCGATTTTCTACGCAAATATCTCCTTCTGTTAATTCCTGTATGTATTTTAGGTGTTATTCAATACTTCAGTCCGCAAGATAGCCCTTTAAATGTTTATATTGCTGGTGAAGAACAGTTATCAGTAGCTACAGTTGGCGAGTTTGTGCGTATCACAGGAACTTTTTCTTACATAGCAGGAATGACAACTTATTTGTCGTTTTGTTTCTCTTTACTAGTTGTTTTGATTGCGCGAGATCGCATATTTAAGTGGCAGATTATCTATACTGTAGAGTTGGCTTTAGTTGTCGTCAACTCGTTTATGAGTGGTGCAAGAGGTATCATTGTCTATGAAGTTTTGTTTGTGATTGGCTACCTTGTTTTCGGATTACTTCATGATTACAACGCTTCTCTAAACCTCATAAAACTAATGTTTATACCGACAGTTTTAGCGACGATCTTAGCAGTAGTATACTTTCAACCAGCGATCGCGGCTTTTAGCGATCGCGCCACCAATAGTGGTGATTCAGTTGAGGGGCGTATATTAGGTTCATTTACTCAAGTTTCGAGCTATGCCGACATTAGACTGGACGGCTATGGAGCAGGGGCAACTCAGAATGGTGCTAATACTATTAGAGCGTTTTTAAGTCTACGCGGTGGTGAACCTCTACCACCATCTGAAGGGGAAACTGGACGAGTCGTGATTGAGATCGGCTTATTAGGATTTGGATTATGGTATGGACTGAGAATTTTACTCTTAGTGTCACTTTACTCAGTATTTCGTAGGCTTAAAAAGCCACTGTATAAGGAACTAGCAGTATGTGCATTCCTATTCCAAGCCATTAATATTACTGGTCAGTTAGTGACTAATCCTACGATGTTGGTCTATTTTTGGTTTTTTGGTGGTTTTATATACTTGCTCCCTGCTCTAGAAGATCGGGAGACACAACAGGATGTTTTTGCGAATATCTCAAGCAAGCCCCAAGGAAAACTTAATAATTTAGACGATTTGAATAAACAATAAATAAATGACCAAAGTCAATTTGATTCATCCCACGAGTAATCCTTTTGCACGCAATACTGCTTTAGCGATCGCAGAGGCAGATTTGCTTATTGCAGTGGTGACTACGTTTACCTATAGCCCTAATAGCTTAGATCGTGATTGGGGGCGAGCGCTCAAGAGGTTACTGCCAAAACTAACTGCGGCAATGGAAAAAGAGCTTGGTAGGAGAGCTTGGGTAGCTCCTGAAGGTAGCAAAATCTATGACTATCCTTGGCAAGAAGTATTGCGAATATTTTTGGTTAAGACGGGATTGAGTAAAAAACTTGGAATAACTGATAAATATTTAGTTGATTGGATGGTTGCTTCATTTGATCGCCATGTTGCTAAGCATCACTTAGAAAATATTGATGCAATTTATGCTTACGAAGATGGGGCTGCGGAGACATTTACCGTCGCAAAACAACGCGGTATTTATTGTTTTTACGATCTGCCGATCGCTTTTCATGTCACCAGTCGCCGCATTCAGACCGAAGAAGCTCAGCTATTCCCTGAACTTGCATCAACGATGATGGCGGTACATGAACCCGAATGGAAAATTGAGCATAAAAATCGTGAGGTGGAACTTGCCGATCATATTTTTGTGGCTTCCTCATTTACGCAGCGATCGCTCCTAGATATTGGCGTTCCCCATTCTAAAATTACGGTTATTCCATACGGAGCGCCCATAGAGTACTTTGAACCGCGCCAAAAACAGGATCAGGTATTCAGGGCAATGTTTGCAGGGCAGGTGAGTACTCGCAAGGGGGCGCATTACTTACTGCAAGCATGGCAAGAACTGAGATTACCTGATTCAGAGCTATTGCTAGTTGGGGTCAGCCAATTGCCTGTAACTTGGTTAGATAAGTATAGCGATCGCGTGCGGATGACGGGTTCAGTGCCGCATAGTACCCTAAACGAATATTACAGCAGCGCCAATGTATTTGTATTTCCGTCATTGGTCGAAGGGTTTGGACTAGTATTACTAGAAGCCATGGCTTGTGGGATTCCCATTATCACCACTCCTAATACCGCAGGATTGGATATTATTACCGATGGAGTTGAGGGTTTTATCATTCCAATTCGAGATGTTGAAGCGATCAAAACTAAACTGGAATGGTGCTACAGTCATCCGCACGAACTCGCAGAAATGGGAATGGCTGCTCGTCGTAGAGCAGAACAGTTAACATGGGAAAGCTATCGAAAAAAGTTAGCTATGGTAATCAAAGAAAAGTTGGCATAGATATATTTGCCGTAGACAAACTGAAAACTGCTATAGCTCAAGATTGGGTGGACACTAGGATAGGTTGGCGAAGCAATTCCAGACAAACACATTTTAGTTGGCACAGGTATTGGCTTGCGGTGGCAGATGGGAACGCGATAACAGCCAGTTGGCGGTTACACTCGATTTTGCGTTCTTGCTAAAATTGGGGAGTATCAGATCGCATTTATGGTCAAGGTACAGAATGTCATCCTGTCGTATCTGATAACCTCCAACTTGCTTTTCGAGAAAAGAATTTATCACCAGAAACGCGAGTTTTTACAGCTTCTCAAAGTTGGTTAAATAAATTTTTGTATTTATGGAAACTCCGTCTAGTCAACCTGTTAGGGTTGATTCTCATGACATTTAATATCAAAACTGGAATGCTTAATTGGGGAGATTATAAGCAGCTTGTTTCAGAAGCAACTGACTTTAAAAAATTTGATGATGTTTTGCGGATGGTCATTTCTGGCAAAACCAAACAGCGTCAAAAATTAGTTGACTATTTAGAACAAAAATTTAAAGAAGGACGCTTGGTATATGGAATTCATGTTTCCGATCGCGCTTTGATGACTTGCTTAGTGTTTGAACGCGCGGGTCGTCATGCGCATTTTGTGGATGGAGCCGATGGTGGTTACGCTTTAGCCGCAAAAGAAATGAAAGAACGTATGAAAAGTTAAAATTATAAAAACCATAAAAATTATAGAGAGGGCGCTTCGCGCCCCCTCTATAATTTGATCGCATTGCAAGGTAGTCT
>JAJAZG010000397.1 GCA_026785865.1 Pseudanabaena sp. CAN_BIN31 | reverse complement strand
GGTTTGAACTCTAGCATTAACTGTTTCTTTAAAGTCTCTTGTCAATGAGATAGTTGTCATTTTTTCTTTCTCTTTTTTTGATTAGTATTTTCTGATGATTGTTCTTGTTTAGATTCTTTTTTTCTTTGTTTATATTCTTGGTATAGTGCTTTTGCTTTTTCAATATCCATTTGTTGACTTTTTTTAGTGCCTCCACCAAATAAAACGATGAGTTATTTACCGTCTTGAGCGAGATAAATCCTATATCCTGCGCCCCAATCAATCCTATACTCTCCAATTCCATCAAACCATTTGATGTTTGATGTATTGCCCAACTCTAAACGTGATTTTGCCACAGCGACCTTTGCCGCAGCTATGGCATCTAGATTGTTAAACCATTTCTGGTAAGGGCTTGAGCCATCTTTTTGAAGATATTCTTGAACTTTCATACTAGATTCGATAGTAACTTATATGTTACTTGTGGTCAAGATCGGCGCTCGCAGTTGACACAAAACAATCAAAAATCGTAAAGTAAAAGCTGCTAGACTTATATGTGGAGTCTTTCACAAGTAGTCGTAAATAATATAGCTATGACCACAACTCACGATTTGGACTTTTATGAATGGACGCAAGCTCAAGCGAAGTTTTTGCAGTTGGGACAGCTTGACTTACTCGATCTCCGAAATTTAGCAGAAGAAATTGAAGATATGGGACGTTCTGAAAAGAGAACTCTAGAGAGTCGGATAGAGGTTTTAATTATGCATCTGCTCAAGTGGGAGTTCCAACCCAATTTAAGATCGCGTAGTTGGGAATTGACAATTAAGGAACAGAGACTTCGTTTGCAATCGCTACTTGATGATAGTCCTAGCCTCAAGCCACATTTGATTTCAAGGTTAGATAGAATTTATAAATTGGCGGTAATTGCGGCGGAGCGTGAGACTGGACTCAATACTTTTCCTGAGATTTGTCCCTTTGCGATCGCGCAAATTCTTGAAGGATGAGAGAGTTATAGGTCTAGTATCGCTTAGTTCTTGCATTATTCCCTGTAGTTGTGGATGCCTCATGGTTGTTTGCTAAAGTAGCGATCGCGGCAATGTTAAATAATGAGATTTCTCCGTTTAGCCCCATCTTCATTGAGAACTAAAACTGCTGGAGGTGATAAAGCCCATATTTTTATGGTGGGGCGAAGTGCCTTTGCGAGTGCATCTTGGAGAGGTGGGAGCCATGCTTCTTGAAAGTTGTTGATCACTAAGATAAGTAAGAAGTTAACAGAAGTGAGATCGAGTTGTTTGAACTCTTGTGATAACTCGACATTTCCATCAGGATGTCTTTTCAAGCAGATATTTATCGCTAAAGTCAAAGCATTAGTGAGTTTGTCGCGAATTTCTTCTATATACTTATCAAAATCAAGACTATTGCTAGGTTGGGGTGCGCTAGATTTTGCTTCAATCACCCAAATTGTGGGAGCTTTTCCATTGTTTTGACGCAGGAGGAGAAACTCTGCCATCTTCACACCTTCCTGAATCTGTTGATAGGTCTTACTTTTCTCGATGTAGAAACAATGCCCTTCTGGAAACATCCCAAACGTTAACCCAGACTCAATAATCGGATCTGTAGTCATCATGCTAGATCTACTTCCTCTCTATAAAGTCGAATCGATTCGTCAATAATGGGATTATCGATCATGCCATTTAGTAGGTCGTCAGAATGCCAAGTTTCAGCAGAAATAATGGGGATTGACATTTCTTTTTGTTGAGCAATCAAATATAGCTTTTTGATCACAAAATAGGAATGACTGGCAAGAAAAAACTGAATCCCACCCTCAGCCAGTATTTCAATGATGTCAAGTAGTTGCGATATTGCTTTTGGATGCAGTGCAGACTCTGGCTCATCAATAAACACAATCGAATTCTGATCTAGATAGCGATTGCCAAGCAGGGTGTCGAGAATAGCTATTTTTTTAATGCCTTCAGCCGTAACTCCTATGGGAAATTTCTGCTTACCTTTCTTAAATTGCCAATGACCAGAAATTTCGTCGTATTCTACCTTTCCGCCTAAAATATCCTCTAAACTTTTACGGGATTGCGAGAACTGAGCGTAATTTTTGCCTTGTTGAGCATAATCTATTTCTTTATAACAAACTTTGTAATGACTGAATATCCAAAGCTTCTAGCTTACCAAGCTTCCTAATTACAAGGGGCTTCTCAAGAGTTATAATAATTGGCTTAATTGCTGAAGGTTTGATTAAACCTGCTTTTGACCAGTCATTTATCAGTATCTCACCAAACTCTAATCGCGTATTTACTTGGCTGGTGACAGCGATTAAAAGTATGTCTGGCTTTTGTCGGTTGTATTCATCTGAGCTAATGACGATAGTTGGGCGTTTTTTGGTTGTAGTTTGATCGGTAAAAGGGAATGGAACCAACAGCACATCGCCAAAGTTATAGGTTGTCATAAGCTGCGTCTTCTGGGTTATCCCATATTTTGGCAAAACTGGCTTCTGAGAGTTTGGTAGCGGCAAGTACTAAGTCGTGAGAAGAATCTCTTTGCCGATCGCAGAGAAAATCAATAAAATCTTCTACTTCGATAACTTTCTCTGATGGAAGATTACGAATCTTCTCTAGTAGTCTTAGCTCAATTTCTGAATTGAGTTGAATTGAAGTTGCTATCATGGTTAAGCACCTAAATCATAAATGTATTATATCGCTTAGTTCTTGAATTATTAGCGATCGCCAAATCAGCAGATTTTAAGCTAAGGCAAATTCTGTATACTGGCGTAAGTCAGGTGATTGATAGGCTAAGAGAATATTCTGTTTAGGAATACCTCGCTCTACTAGCAAATTGGCAATCCCAACTTCGGTTCCATCATTTTGAATACAGATTTTGTCGCCTTTGAGATCGATATGGATTAGAGAGCCATAAATGCGGCGTTTTTGACTCCACCCTGTACAAACGAGTTGATAGCGATCGCGTTCTCGATCAAATATCAATTCCATGTCTACATCGCCATAGGCAGGTTGATGGGTACTGTATTCCCGAAGAATTTCTTGTACTATGTCGGGATAGCTTTCTATGGATACCATTGGACAATTCTCTCCTCTGATACGTCAAAAATAATCAGATTGATCTGATATTCGGCTATGGCTAGTTTAGCAAATTCGCGCCGAAAAAAGGTATTCCAAATCGTTTCTGGGATGGCTAGATATAGGATGCGTTTTGTATCTTGTAACTTTAGGGCTAGGCGGTAGTTGAGGCATTGACCTAGTACTGTGTGAAATTCAGAAATAGCGGATGGCTTCAGAAAGGTCTTTACTTCAACTGCTATTTTATTTTTGCCTTTCTCTGCGGCAAATACTTGCTCTGCGCCGATATCGATATAAATTTCAACTTCGGCAATATTCAAATAAAGCGGATCATGGGTAATCGTCCAGCCGTCTTTGATTAGGGCTATTTTTACGGTTTGATGGAAGAGGTCTTTTGCCATACAAAAAAAGAAATTTAAGATTTAGAATAGCTAGGGAGAGGTTATTGTGTTTTCATTGATCACTTTCAATAAATAGCAAGCAAAAAACAAGTTTTTTTGTGCTGTTTAGAACTTATATCCATATTTTTCTTCTCTCTTTTTGAAAGCAGCTTCTCCACCCTCTAGGATTTGAGTAATATCTTCACGAATCTTTAAATCTTCAATTGTTCCACAGGTATATTGAATTGTTCCATTAAGAGGCTTAGCAATGATAATTTGCTCTGCATCAGTATTGATAACAAGGTTCGCATTGTGAGTAGCAATAATAATTTGTCTTCTTTTCTTAGCAATTCGGAATGCATCTTTAAGCTCATCATAGATAAAGCGATTATCAAGATGTTCTTCAGGTTGATCTATAAGTAATGGTGTATCGTCAAGAGCAAGTAGGATTTTGAGAAGAACTATAGCTCTTTCTCCCATTGATAAATTCTCGATTGCTTTATTATCAAATTTTATATTTACTACCAAGTCAAAAAATCGATGAAAAACAGAATTATTATAATCAGACAAAGATGTTGCCGACTTTAGACTTAAATCTTTAGTTGCCTCATATATTTTTTCCGATATTGCCCGATAAATATTTCTACTTTCGTTATCATTTACATTGCTACTAACATTCATGATATCTTCCATTGAATCAAATATTTTAGAGAAGATATTAATTATTTCATTCTGAGAATGCTTACGGTTATCTAGCTTATTAGATAGGTTTTGAATATATTCAGTTTTATTTTTTGTGTCTACAGATGCCACAAATTGCAATTTATTTAGTATTTCATCTCTACCATGTTCAAATTTATCTATTACTTGTTGCAAGAAAATTCGTAAAATCGACATTTGAGTCATAATGTCAGCATACAAATTAATTCTTTGGGTTACTAATTGTAAAACCTTCGATTTCTTTTCGTTAACCTGCGATATGTTTGCCTCAGTTTCTTGAATTTCTAAATTAAGGTTAGATAGTTTCTGACGATACTCTGCGATTTCTTTGTTTGCTCCTTCTAATTTTGATATTTCTTGGTTTCTACTTGAGATGTCATTTTCTAATTTCTCTTTGTAAGTAGTTAAAAACTGAGCGTTATCGAATAATACAGTCTTGACTTTCAATAATTCATCAAAATTACATGACAATGATTTTAACTCGTCACTGATATTAAGATCTTCAATTTGCTTGTTTAATTTAGCAACATGGCTACTATAAGAATTCTCAAATGTTTCTATTTCTGAGTTAAGCAACGCAAATGAAGGTAATATCTCTTCCATGCTGCGTTTTTTCTGTTTTAGTGATTCTAATGCACTAGTAAGTAATTGAATCTCATTTTGTTCCTTTCCTTTCTGTTCTTCAATCGTAGCTATTCTTTGAGTAATGTCATCTTTTTCTCCAACCTTTATTTTATGTTTTGTAATTAATTCGACCTCATCTCTATTGATTTCAATGTTCAATTGTTCAATTCGTAGATTAATAGTTTGAATTTTATTTTCGATTTGCTTGATTTCAGTAAATTTCTGATCGTATTTTATCTTTTCGTCAGGTAAATTCTCAAAGATTAATCCAAGAACATGAGAATTTAATCTGGTTGGATCTGCTGAATATTCCTCAAAATGATTTTGAGTAAGATAATGAATATCAGATCTTTCAAACGGTTTAATGACTTCCTTTGCTACTTTACAGGAAAAAGATTCGCCTGATTTAAAATTTAAGGAAACAGAAATAGGTTCAACATTTGGCTTATTTTTTGATTCTTTACCACCATAAAGCCGATTAATGAAAGAATTGCTAATTTTTTGTAATTTTTTACCATCTCCAAAACATGATGCAATAATGTCGAGTAAAGCTGTCTTACCTGAACCTCGACCACCAATAATGGTTACTAAATTTGAATTAAGGTCAACGTAAAATTCATCAATTGTCAATGATTCTGTAAGTTTTGTTTTTTCTATCTTTAGACTTCTAATCGTAAAAGAGCTTTTTGTGTGTTCAGGATTGTCTGGTTGAATTTTTACTCGTTCACTTGGCTCATATAGAACTTGCTTGAGTCCTTCCCAAGAAGGTTGAGCTTTAATCCAACAGTAACGACTCTTATCTGGTTCTAAAAATCTTTCTTCAAAACTATGCGAATCACAGCCCCAAAAACAAGGCTTAAGAGATTTAAACTCTTGAATAAACTCTTCTGGTGAAGCATGTTTTTTACCAAGACAAAAATCTATAGTCTTTGAACCTGAACTAAAAATTGCATGAGACATTTGAACCAACTGCTTTCTTGTAGCATGATCTTGACCATCCCACGACATTTCAGATAAATCTTCATCTGCAAGAACAAGCATATATTTCCCCTTGAACTTCTGATCTAATTCCTCTTTAATTTGTTCTGTTTTAACAACAGCATTATTACATCCAACCCAAAGAGCCGATTCTGATTTAAATTTAGGATGATTTTCTTGAAGGCTTTCTCCAAATTCAATTAGATTAGGAAGTTTAAGCTTACGCATTTTTGATTTTTCAAACGGTTCTTGCTCATAACAAAAATCCAAATCATGAAGAAATCCTTCCTCAATCGCTTTAATCGAAATATCTGGAGAGAACAAAACGTGAATATTAAGTCTTCCTCCATGAGTAGCCTGTGTATTGTTTTTTGATTTGCTACTATATATAATTTTGTCAACTCGAAATTCAATATTTGGGAATATAAGAACATCTTGCAGATGTCCATTTTCTTGCATTTCTTTAACTTTTTTATACCCTTCAATAGTGAAGTAGTCAGTTATGCCAAGTGCAGCAATACCTTTTTCTTTTACTTTTTTCTCAACTTCTCTAATATATGCATCCCAAGTGCTAGATTCTTCTGGGTTACCAAATCTATTATTTAATATTGATCGTGGGGTGTGAAGATGAAAATCCCAGATATTCCACTTAGAACTACTAACCATATTTATAAAAAGAAAAATATACTCATATCGAGTTTACAACATAAAAAACATTTATACAGTCAATAATTTAAACAGCTGATTTCAGTAAACAGGATTTTGTGTGAATTGGTGTTGATTTAAAACGTCAAATCTAAATTTAATTAGGTGTAAAAGTAAATTCTTCAGGAATATAGCCGATCATACTAGCAACCGAATCAAGATAAGCATCAAACTCCATCCCATGTGCCTTAGCAGACAACCTCAACGTATCAGTCTTTGTTATGAAATCGCCTTTTACAATCGCATATCGCTAATAAATTTGTAGAATGTTGAAAACGCCAAAGATACTAAGCAATGCAAACTGGTAAGTAAAATCCCTCTAAATCACAAGGTAAAAAATGACTGATAATAAAAAATACCGCATTCAGCTAGAGGGGCAATATAAAGCACTTGATGAGCATCTACAGAAGCTTGCCAAAGAAAGAGAAAAACCAATCGAGAATCAAGATTTAGGCTTAATTGCTCATTGGGAGAAAACTGTAGCCAATTGTCATAACCAAATCGCAAAACTAGAACGGAGACTTAAGAAATGAACACCACATACAAACAACCCATCGATCGCCTCAAGCGCCACATGGCAGAATATCAACCACAACTCAAACGCGCTATCGAAGCGATCGCAGTTTTAGAAAATACTGATCCAGAGTCTGATGAATTTTGCAATGCCCTTGCGGAACTTCATGTCTGTACGACAATTCTAGAGCCGTATTCTGAAGGAATGCTAGAAGCGATTGACCAATTTACAGAAGACTCTTCTGGAGAGGAATAACCATATCGTCTTCAAATCAAAGTAAATTCTTCGGGAATATGCCCGATCGCATTAGCAACCGCATCAAGATAAGCATCAAACTCCATCCCATCCCATGCGCCTTAGCAAATAACCTCAGCGTATCCGCCTTAGTACTACCCTCACCCTTCTCAATTCGACTGACTTGACGCTCCGACAAACCGATAATATCTGATTGACGCAGTTTATACTTCTTGCGTAAAGTAGCGATCGCCTTGCCAAACACTTGATTATGAGTTGACCTGAGAGCATCAAACTTGTGCTTCCATTCAGGATCAGTTACATAACGAAAAGTATCAAGATCGAGATGGATATCTGCACTTTCCCAATAAAGATAAGGGACGAGCGTGAAAATGAAGTACCAATTATTTGACGTAGCACAGTCGTTTAGCCTTAGCTAATTGGTACATCATTACTTAGTTAATGAATTGTGCGATCGCCTCTATAATTTACCGCCCCACCGATCCTTTACACCATTTTGACTTTTAAGATACTTTTCAGGAAATCAGCGATCTTTCGATCGCCATTAAATGATATTTTGAGAGGCAGCTAGCTTTAGATGTGACTGCAAAAGTTAAAATTTTTATAGTTTCAGCGATTGCATTTTTTCACACTTATTTCATTGCAAATTTTTTAGATCTTGAGTTAAGAGGCTGGAGTTAACAGCAAGCATGGCAATTACCGCAGAAAAAGTATCCGTCGGGCGCATCACCAAGATCATCGGTCCTGTGGTCGATGCCGAGTTCCCCAGTGGCAAAGTCCCTGAAATTTATAACGCCGTTGTCGTCACTGGACGTAACTCCGCAGGGCAAGACATCAATGTCACCTGTGAAGTACAACAATTATTAGGCGATAACCAAGTTCGCGCTGTAGCGATGAGTACCACTGACGGCATCGTTAGAGGTATGGATGTAACCGATACAGGCGCACCGATTACGGTTCCTGTTGGGCCTAACACCCTTGGTCGGATCTTCAATGTATTGGGCGAACCTATTGACGAATTAGGTCCTGTTGTTACCGAAGAAAAATTCCCAATTCACCGTCCATCGCCTCCTTTCACCTCTTTAGAAACCACCCCAACCACATTTGAAACGGGCATTAAGGTAATTGACCTGCTCGCACCCTATCGTCGTGGTGGCAAAATTGGACTATTTGGCGGTGCTGGCGTAGGCAAAACCGTATTAATTCAAGAGCTAATCAACAACATCGCCAAAAAGCACTCTGGTGTTTCGGTGTTTGGTGGTGTGGGCGAACGTACCCGCGAAGGTAATGACCTTTACCACGAAATGAAAGAATCGGGCGTACTTCAGTACCTCGCTCTGGTTTACGGTCAAATGAATGAGCCACCTGGAGCGCGTATGCGTGTGGGCTTGACTGCTTTGACCATGGCTGAATATTTCCGTGACGTGTCCAAGCAAGACGTATTGTTGTTCATCGACAATATTTTCCGCTTCACTCAAGCTGGCTCGGAAGTATCGGCGCTACTTGGTCGGATGCCATCGGCTGTAGGTTATCAACCAACTCTGGCGACAGATATGGGTGCTTTGCAAGAGCGGATTACCTCGACTACTGAAGGTTCGATTACCTCAGTACAAGCGGTTTACGTTCCTGCGGATGACTTGACTGACCCAGCTCCTGCAACCACATTTGCTCACCTTGATGCAACCACCGTGTTGTCTCGTGGTTTGGCATCTAAGGGGATTTATCCTGCGGTTGACCCTCTCGATTCTTCTTCAACGATGTTGCAACCAGGTGTGGTCAGTGATGAGCATTACCGTGTTGCTCGTGGCGTACAAGTAATTCTTCAGCGCTACAAAGAACTGCAAGATATCATCGCCATTTTGGGTCTAGATGAACTTTCTGAAGATGACAAACTAGCGGTTGCTCGCGCCCGTCGCATTGAGCGCTTCTTGTCTCAGCCATTCTTCGTTGCCGAAGTATTTACTGGTTCGCCTGGTAAGTATGTCACTCTCGAAGAAAGCATCAGTGGTTTTGATCGCATCCTTAAGGGTGAATTTGACGAACTTCCTGAGCAAGCTTTCTACCTCGTTGGCAACATCGAAGAAGTGATCGAAAAAGCCGAAAAGCTCAAAGCTGCTGGTAAATAAATCATGACTCTAACTGTAAAAGTAATTGCCCCAGATCAAACGATTCTGGATACTGTCGCAGAGGAAGTGATTTTACCTAGTTCCACAGGGCAATTGGGTATTTTGACCGATCACGCTCCTCTGATTTCGGCACTCGAAACAGGTGTGTTACGTTATCGTAAAGACAAAACTTGGAATGCGATCGCCTTAACAGGTGGTTTCGCTGAAGTTGAGGAAAACGAAGTAACCGTTTTGGTGCGTAGTGGCGAACTCGGCAGCACGATCAATGTTGAAGAGGCTCGTAAAAAACTTGCAGATGCTGAGCAAGCTTTGGCTGGTATTAAGGCTGAAGATAAGCAAGGCAAAATTCAAGCTGAGCAAAATTTGCGGATGGCTCGCGCTAGAGTCCAAGCAACTAATGCTATCTAATTTATAAGCTTTTGCTTTGCGAAAGTTTTGAATAAACAAAGAAGCGATCGCATTAATGCGATCGCTTTTTTCTTTTATTTAACTTTGAAAAACTTGGACAGTAGTTAGCTTTAATTCGGGGAAAAGAATTGAAGTAATCACTTGTTCACCTTCATAGACCTTCTCCTCATAAAATCCCTCAACCCATTCTAAAACAGTCACCTTCAGCAAAAGTGGATCGACAATCCAATACTCAGTTATTCCTCTTGCTGCATATTCCGATCGCTTGTAACGATAATCGCGATCGCTTTGATTGGGACTCACTACTTCCACTACTAAGGCTGGTGCAGGCATCTCAGGCATCACGATCGAGCGATTTGCCCCTTTCATTACCGACGCTAACTCTTCGGAAAATATTACTAAGTCAGGAATCCGCATCCGCGAGCCTGTGGTGATAATTTCAGTTTTCATGGATAGCCGATAGGACGGGACTCCCTGCTGTAAAAAACAAGCAAACAAAAAAGACGCAATCCTTCGATTGGTTTCACTTTCCGAAGCCATCAGTATTATTTCTCCATCCTCAAATTCATACAGTGTCTCTGTGTCATCGTCATAAACCAAAAACTCCTCAAGGGTTATTTTTTTGGTTATAGCGCGATCGCTAGTTTTATCTAATGTAATAGTCATAATTGCTTTACTTTTTAGATTTTTTGTACAAGTTCTTACTTAATAGCCTAACATTGACAACTTACGAATATTTCCTAAGCTGAGCGATTTCTGTCATATTTAGCCCCGAAGCCTGACTAATCGCCGCATCATCAAGGACATCTAGCAATTGTTTTGCCATTTCCAGTTTTGCCGCCAATTTACCCTCTTCTCGACCCTCTTGTCGTCCTTGATTGAGAGCCTTCTTAATCGCATTCCGTTGATCGTGGATAAACATTTCCTGCATCTCCATATCCTCAATCTGCTCAAGCGTGAGATTTACCTCATTCGCCATCTCAAATGCTTGCTTGATCTCTGGTATAAGATTCATACTTTCAGGCACAACATCTAGTTGTCGCGCACATTTCAAGAAGTATAGCCATTTGTCAGCTAAAGTTTTTAAACCAGCAACTTCTTTATGAAATTTCGGCAACTCGACAAAGACTAACTCAATGTCATAAATCGGATAATCTATCAAAAAGTCTTTTTCTTTGAGAATAAACCGTGAGATTAATTGAGTCATCTCTGGAAACATCTCAAAATCAGTAATTGTCAAAGCAATCACGGGATCTAGCAAAGTATAGTCTTGACCGACTCCTAACTGGGTCGAATAGGCTTTGGCAGCATTGTAGAGAATGCGCTTTTCAAATCCTTCGATATTCAATACCTGCATCTCGATAATTACGGTTGTGTCATTATCGAGTTTTGCTTTTACATCTAAATAAGTCGCTTTAACGCCGCGTATTCTTGGGGCTAAGTAAGGATTCAAAATCTCTAAATCTTTAATTACGCGATCGCCGTCATAGAGAATCGCGTTAAGAAAGCTAATTAAAACATCATGACTCTGCTCTGAGCCAAAGATTTTTTTAAAAGCATAATCAGTTTTGGGATTGATAAATCGCATATTTTTAATAAAGGAAGATGAATTTAAGTTTTAAAATCTACTATCAATCGATTGGCGTAGCCAAAATCTTTTTGAGAGCAATTAAGCCTTTTTTAAGCTGCCGCGAAACAGTGACGGCACTAATACCTAAAGTTTCGGCAACTTCACGATGGGTAAATTCTTTTAAAAATACAAACTCGACCACTTCACGAGTGCGATCTTCTAGCAAGTCGAGAGCTTGTTGTAAACGCAGATTATCCTCTTGAGCAAGTTGAAAACTTTGATATTTTTGATCGGTGACGAGATCGCCGATTGAGGTGCTGCTGTCTTCACTTTGATCGATGGGTGTATCTAGACTAATCGGCGATCGGTTTTGACAGGCAAGTTTGATGTCATACCATTCATCAATTGTAATTCCTAACTCATTAGCAACTTCCTGACTCGATGCATCGCGCCCAGTTTCAGCCCGCTTATTGCGGATAATTTTGCAGCCTTGGTTATAAGTCGTCAGCCACGCGCGAGGCATTCTTACCGTTGGGCTTTTGTCACGCAGATAATGCTGGATTTCGCCTTTGATATATGGCACGGCAAAAGAACTAAAAGCATTGCCTTTGCTGACATCAAAACGCTCGATCGCATTGATTAGCCCAATCGAACCAACCTGCATCAGATCTTCAAAACTTTCTTGACATTGATTTTTCCAGTGATAGGCTTCACGGCGAACTAAGCCAATATTTAGGTTTGTTAGTTGATTACGCAGCTTAATAGACGGGTTAGCGCGATAGGCTTGCAAAATTTCCAGAGTTTCTTGTTTGCGCGTGAGTGTAATTTGCGGATCGACTTCTTCGGATTCGCTTGGCTCGTTACGACTATCTAAATATTGTCTTTGCAAAAAATTCTCTAGGTGCTGATAAATATGCGATCGCGCAAATTCAGAAAAATTAATATCTATTTCAGGATTAAATTGGCTCAAGGCTTTCTTTAATCCTTGTTTACCCGCTTCCAGTAATTCGCGATCAATTGCTCGACGTTCTCCCGTTATTTGATGAGATTCTCTGCGTTCATCGGCGCGATCGCGTAAACTTTTTTGATTAATTAACGAAATTGGTAAAGAAGCGATCGTTTCTCGGATCAATCCCATATGAATTTTAATTAGCTGTTCCCGTAAAACTTCAGACGGGGAAATTCTGTACCCGTTTAAAAGTGTGACTATATTTTCATTGGTTAAATTATTTTCATCTAGTGGCATAAGACCAACATCCTCAATGATGCAAGCAGCTAGAAAATACGCACGATACATTAGAGGAGCACTTTGCATACATCTGCTTGATACCAATAGTTGTCAATGGCACATAGATTCGTTTCGTTGTCTTTTGATGAAGCCCACTAGATTATACAGTTAACATTGAGTTTAAAACCCAAAAAAGCTGTGTCACACTCGCAGCGTGCGCCACAGCTTTTTTGGGTTTTCAGGATTTTTATGCTTACCTACTTAGCGGGTTAAATAATCATGACGATCGCGACCTCTTCCGCAGGGATGTAAGTTTGATTGACACGCATTATCGCTAAGGCGTTTGCCCCGATCGCACTGATTAGATTTCCCGAACTAAAGTTGCTCACAGGTTGAAAAACTGGGCTTCCCTTTTGGTAAGTTAGATTTCCCCATAGATAAGTTTCTCGCCTTCCTTGTGAGTGTAAGTCCTCTGTTGTGATGGCTTTGATAAATTGCGGATACCAGTAAATTTCATTAGTTCCATTTAATTTGGCGATCGCGCCACGAATAAACCTCCAGAAGATTACCATTGCTGAAACAGGATTTCCGGGAACTCCGAAATAGAGGCTTTGGCGATCGCCAATGGTTGCTACTGTTAGTGGTTTTCCCGGTTTAATGGCAACCGATCGCACATGAATTTCAGCACCCATTTTTTCCAATAATTCATCAACATAATCATAATCACCAACAGAAGCGCCGCCTGTAGAGATAACCATATCGGCTGAGGCGATCGCTTTTTGGATTAGCTTTTCTAGTTCTAATTTGTCATCACGCACTGAGCCAAAGGTCATGGCGATCGCCCCTGCTTGAGTGATTAATGCCGATAGAGCGTATAAATTGGAATCAATAATTTGTCCTGCTTGAAGCATTTGAGAGCTATCAAGACTGACTAATTCATTGCCTGTGGAAATAATCGCAATTTTCGGCTGGCGATAAACTTTGATTTGCTGACATCTTGCCGAAGCTAAAGCACCTATTTCTGTTGCTCCTAACCTTGTTCCTGCGGAAATAAGCTTTGTCCCAGCCTTGATAAATTCACCTTTACGGCGCACATACTCGCCTTGAGTGGGCTTGACTTTAAGTTGCAAAAAATTACCAATTCGCTCCGTATCTTCTTGCATGATTACGGTATCTGCACCGATTGGCAACATTCCACCTGTAAAAATGCGAATACATTCACCTTTAGCTAAGGGTTTAGAAGTTGCTGTACCTGCGAGAATTTGATCAGAGGCGATCGCAAGCTGTAAATTTTCTGTTAGATCTTGATAGCGAAAAGCATAGCCATCCATCGCCGAATTGTCCCAATGTGGGAAGTCCAATTTGCTGTGAATGTCTTCTGCTAAAATCCGATTTAATGCTTGTGACAGATAAATTACTTCACTATCAATTTCAGGATTAAAAGGTTTTACCAAATTTAAAATTATTTTTTCGACTTCAGAAACAGGAAGCATATAGGTAAGCCAATGCTATTTTTTGAACGATCCACAACGTAGATCATTCAAAAAATAGCATTGACTCGGTTAAAATTGACTAATGCGTATAGATGTTGTCACCCTCTTCCCAGAATTTTTTACTTCGCCGTTGCAAACAAGTTTGCTTGGTAAGGCGATCGCCAATCAAATTGCGGATGTATATCTCACCAATCCCAGAGATTTCACCACCGACAAGCACCATCGCGTTGATGATGAACCCTATGGCGGCGGTGTAGGCATGTTGATGAAGCCCGACCCTATTTTTGCGGCGGTCGAGTCATTGCCAATTTTGCCCAAGCGCGAAATTATTTACATGACTCCGCAGGGTGAGCCGATGAAGCAAGAACTTTTTAAAGAGTTGGCAAATTACGATCAGTTAGTTCTAATTTGTGGCAGTTATGAAGGAGTAGATGAGCGCGTATGCGAACATTTAGTTACTCGCGAAGTTTCTCTTGGTGATTTTGTGCTGACTTGTGGCGAAATTCCTGCGTTAGCTTTAATTAATGGCGTGGTGCGGTTACGTCCAGGGACAGTGGGGAAAGAAGATTCGCTTAAGTTTGAGAGTTTTGAAGATGGATTATTAGATTATCCGCAATATACACGTCCAGCCACATTTCGAGATTGGGAAGTTCCTGAAATATTGCGATCGGGTAATCATAAATTAATTGCGGAATGGCGCAAGGAACAACAACTTGTCCGCACCAAAGAACGTCGCCCAGACCTGCTATAACATTAAATCCAGATAATTTTTTAAAAGTGCCGCTTCGCGGCACTTTTAAAAATTATCTCTATTACTCAAACCCTTAATAAACTGTAACTCCTATGTCCAATCCCCTTTTCGTCCTCGCTTCCTCTTCTCCCACTCGCAAGAGCATTTTAGAAAATGCTGGTATCAAACCGATTGTCAGAGTCAGTTACTTTGATGAAGAGGCGATTCAGGTTAGTGATCCCACCTCATTAGTGCTGACCTTGGCGCAATGCAAAGCCAAGGCGATCGCCCCAGAATTTGCGGGACAAAATGCGCTAATTATGGGCTGTGACTCGATCATGTATCTCAATGGCATGATTTATGGCAAGCCAGACTCCAAACAAACAGCGATCGCCACATGGCAAAAGATGCGTGGTAACTATTGCCAAATCTATACAGGACACTATTTGATTGATGCGAAAACTCAGCGATCGATCATGCGCTACGGCGTAACTAAAGTATATTTTGCCGATGCAACTGATGCGGAAATCACCAGCTATGCAGAATCTGGTGAGCCTCTATGCTGTGCAGGATGCTTTACGATGGAGAAGATGGGGGGATTGCTAGTTGATAAGATCGAAGGCTGTCATACTAATGTTTTGGGATTGAGCTTACCGATCTTCCGACAAATGTTAACAGAACTCGGTTACAGCATCCACTTTAGTGCTAATGGAACGACGATCAGATGAATACTGCCAATCGGAATACGCTCTGGGCAAGCATCGTTGCTGAAGAACTTTACCGATCGGGCGTGCGAACAGTTTGCATTTCCCCCGGCTCAAGATCTACGCCGCTAGTGATTGCCTTTGCAGAGTTGCGCGATCGCTTTGCAGATTTTCAGATTTTGGTACATATTGATGAGCGATCAAGTAGCTTTTTTGCATTGGGTATAGCGAAAGTGCAGATGGCTCCCGTAGCGTTGCTCTGCACATCAGGAACGGCTGCGGCAAATTATTATCCTGCGATTATTGAAGCTTATTACAGTCGGATTCCACTTGTGATATTGACCGCCGATCGCCCGCCAGAAATGCGCGATTGTGGCTCTGGACAAACAATCGATCAGATTAATATTTATGGAAAATATGTCCGTTACTTTTTTGAAGTGGGAACGCCAGAGATTATCGGTTTTCGGTTGCGCTATTTGCGATCGCTAATTAGTCGCAGTGTCAGCATCGCTGTCGGCAAAGGTGACACACCCGCAGGCGCGATCCATCTCAACTTCCCATTTGCCGATCCGATGCCGCCTGTTCTTGTCCCTGATGATGTGCCAGAAGACTTAGCGCTCAGCAGCCCCGAAGCGATGTTTGGCAATCCATCGGGCGGCGCTTATAGTCAAGTAATTGCAGGAATGCGATCGCTAGGTACAGATACGATCGCCACGATCGCAAATCAAATAATTAGCTATCCTAAGGGCGTGTTAGTCGTGGGCGTGTATGACGCGCCTGTAGGCTTTTTGGAGTCGGTACGCCGCTTGGCAAGGGCGACAGGCTATCCATTACTAATCGAAGCGACAGGTGCTAATCGCCGTGATGAAATTGGACATTATGATAGTTTTTTGAGATCGGCTAATTTCTCGAAAAACCATGTTCCTGATATCGTGATTCGCTTTGGTGCAATGCCAACTTCCAAAAGTTATTTGCTCTGGCTACAAAAACATATCGGTTGTCAGCAAATCGTGGTCGGCAGCACTAATAGCGATCCCACTCACGGAATTACGCAAGCCCTAAATGTATACCCTGTCAGCTTTTGTGAACAGTTAGCCAATTATTTAGAGAACTATGCTCAAAGCGTTTGGCAAGATAAACAATGGCGCTTAGATTTTGAATTAGCCGAGAGTATTGCCGAACATGCGATCGCGGAGTCTCTTGTAGGAATCGATGAATTATTTGACGGCAAAGTTTATGCGGAACTCGCAAAGATTCTGCCTGAAGATACTTATATTTATGTGGCAAGCAGCACACCGATTCGCGATCTCGATACATTTTTTCATAGCGATCGCCCAGTTACAGTTTTGGCCAATCGTGGCGCAAATGGCATTGATGGAACCCTATCTAGTGCGCTCGGTGCTGCATGGGGATGCGATCGCCCGATGATTCTCATTTGTGGAGATTTAGCTTTCTATCACGATCTAAATGGATTGCTAGCTGCAAAGAAATATAATATTTCTCTTACAGTAATTCTTTTAAATAACGATGGCGGTGGTATTTTTGACTTGCTGCCCATTTCCAAATATGAAAATACCTTTGAAGAATTTTTCGGCACAAGTCATGGTCTAGACTTTGCACCGATTATCTCCGCCTATGATTGCGAACATATACTCATTCAAGATTGGCAAGATTTTCGCGATACTTTGATTAGTTCTTTGAACGCGAAGGGAACTCAAGTTCTAGAAATTAGAAGCGATCGTAAGCGCAATAAAGAACTCCATTTTGCAATCTGGAATCAGGTCATCGAAAGTTGCGATCGTAATTTCTAAAATATCAAAAGTCAGCGCGAAGCGCTGACTTTTGGATATAATCAAAACAAAGTTGGGAGGCTAAAAACTCATGATACTTACAACAACCAAACGCTACAGCGTCGCTGAATATCTCGAACTAGAAGAAAAAGCTGAATTTAAAAGCGAATTTGTGGATGGAGAAATTTTGGCTATGGCAGGGGCATCAGCAAATCATAATATTTTGACTGCTAAATTTCTAGCTCGAATCTTTTTGGCGCTAGAGGATTTAGATTACTATGTTTTTATGAGCGATATGCGAGTATGGATGCCAGTTTACAATCGTTACACTTATCCTGATGTGGTGGTAGTCGCGGGACAGCCAATTTTTACGGATCAGAAACAGACTGGAATTACTAACCCTTGTTTGATAGTAGAAGTTTTATCAGATTCAACAGGGGGATACGATCGCGAAAATAAGTTTAAGCTCTATCGCTCTATTCCTAGTTTTCGAGAATATATCCTAATTAGTCAAAATGGTTATGCAGTTGAGCAATATGCTAAACAAGCCAATGGTAAATGGATACTAGCCGACTGTATGGGTGAAGATAAAATTTTGAAACTAGAGTCTATAAACTTTGAAATTAGTTTGAGAGATTTATATAAGCGAGTTGTTTTTACAGATAGCTAAGAAAACCTAAACCCCAAAAGAAGCTGTAGCGTGCGCCACAGCTTTTTGGGTTTAGGTTTTTATTTGCCTTATCAGTTAATTAGAGCCAATTCCCAATCAGGATAAATGATGACCAGAAGTATGGATGCTGTAGATTAATATTACTATTGACGGCAAGCGGTAGAGGAATATCAGGCAATTTCGGAATGCCGACAACTTTACCATTTTGAATTGTAACTTTACCTTTCAATAGATCGATTTGCGCTCTTTGAAGGGCGATCGCCTTAGTAATATTTTCGGGAAAGCTGTTGTAAAACTGGATCATCAAAGGTGCAGTACCTGCATCTGAAACTTGCCAGAGCGAAGCAAGCACACTTCGCGCACCTGAACTAATTGACAATCCACCTAAGCCCAAGTTTTGTCCTACCGCAGTCTCACAAGCACTGAGAGTAAGCATTTCGATTACGGGGCTATCGAAACGTAGGCTAGGAATACGGTCTAAGGAGAGCCGCTCATTCCAGAACTGGATAAACGAACCTTTAGAACTGTTGCTAACAAACTGGGCATGGGTAGCAAGGTGTAGAATCGTGAAATTACCCTGCCTCCGCTTTTCTTGAAGATTGGCAATCGTAAATTCTTTGTCTAAATAGGAATCTCCTGCTATGACTTTAGAACTAATTGTATTAACTTCAATCTTCACTGAAGGAAGGGCAGAAAGTCCTTGTACAGATTCAGTCAAGCCCATTGCTAATATACTATTGAGACGGCGATCGCGGTCTTCTAGTCTTGTCACTCTTAAGTACGGAAGATTGGCAAGGGCATATTTTTCGATTAGAAATTGTTTCCCATCGTGCAGTGCTGCAACTGGGACTACCCTCAAGCCACCATCCATGACAAAAACTAGGGTTGGTGGAAGTTTCGCTTTAGCTCTATTCTCCGTTGTTTCAACTTTTGAAGGTGAAATGTTTTCACTAGAGCTTGGTTTTATATTCTGCTTAGAATTAAATTGTGCCTCAGAGCTTTGGGTGTTGTTCTGCATTTTTTGCAGGCGATCGCTATATGGGCGAATTAGCCAATCGTATAACTTTTGTGATTGTTCGAGATAGTCCTGAGAGCTTGGATCGCGGATGTTATTGGCAAATTCTTGAATTATAGGAATGATTTCGCTTTCCTTGGCTGCTGCGACAAATTCGCGGAATGGTCTACCTTTGCCTTTGGGAGGAATGATTAAAAGTTCGAGGCGATCGCTTAGAATCAAAGGATAAACGACTGTCGTGTCACTACCCGAACGTCTAGAAATATCATCCAATTCAGTTTGGAATTGTTCAAGATTTTTAACTTGAGGAGTGAGTTTCTCACCTAAGTAGTTTTCGTACTCAGAGATATGACTTTTTTCCATTAGATTGAAAGCATCTTCAAAGCGCCCTACTGCTAGATATTCTCCTGCTTTTCTATTAGTTATATCGTTAATATTTACTGATGGCGGTCTGTCTGTAGTCACCAATACAGGAGGGTTAGAGACAATGATGATAGGATCTACGGGATTGTCGGAGAAAGTCGTAGGAGTTGGTGTGGGAGTTGGTGTAGGAGTGGGAGTTGGTGTGGGTGTTGGTGTTGGTGTGGGTGTTGGTGTTGGTGGGGGTGTGGGTGGTGGTGTGGGTGTTGGTTATGGTGTTGGTGTGGGTGTTGGTGGTGTGTGGTGTTGTGGTGTG
>JAJAZG010000396.1 GCA_026785865.1 Pseudanabaena sp. CAN_BIN31 | reverse complement strand
GTATTGGATCGAGATCACAATGCTGCGCTGAATATCTTGGCTCTTGGTTTGAAAAATACCGTAGGGCATACGGAAATTTCCACGCCTGTGGAGAGTTCGACCTCTGCCAAGTAGATGTAAGTCTATCTGGTAAGTTGTCTCGCTGAATCAGGAATCTCAGTCGCTTCAGCGCTGAGAGTGTCAAAATGTATCAATCCTTATAAACATCTGAACAGTAATATGGAAAAAACTACTAACTCTACAGGCGGAGCTTCACAACAAGCAGAACAAGCTCGTAATGGTCACGAAGGTAAAACTCCAAATGCTTCTGGTGGAGCAGCATCTAACGATGCTGAATTTCACATCCCTAGCGTGTCCGATCCAGAAGCAACTGATCTTCCTACTTCAAATATGCCTCATCCCGAATCAGCTCATCCTGATGATCCTAATTCTATGTAACCGTTCAAGGGGTCTCCCAAACATTAATAAAATCACGTAACGCTTTCCAGACAGAACTTTCAGAACTTCATATTTATGGGTTAATGTTAGAAGAAAGTGGCTTCAAGCGGATTTGGTTGATAGTTTTGTGCCTAAATCACTTTTTGATCGCTACTGGTGGTGTCATTTCTAGATCAGGCGCTACCTCTAGTGCCATAAAAATCTAATACCCCTTGAACGGTTACAATTCTGTAGCTATAAATTGAATTTTCTGAACAGATTACAGTTTTACGGAGTTGAGTTTCAGACATGGGAGTTGACCCTAGCTCTAGCCCACATGACAAATTGACTGGACTGTATGTAGAAAATCAAATTTCATTAGTACAGCTGTTGCCACTTGTATTAAAACAAACCAAAACCCAAAAAGTAGATACGGCGCTCCGCGCCGCATCTACTTTTTGGGTTTTATGCCATAACATACGTAGCGACAGCTATAGTGTTGTCGAGCGACACTATTATTGAAATTCAGTTTCTAAATTCAGTACAACGGTACAGAAAGACCAGTGCAGCGTTCGCAAGATGCGGAGCAACAAAAAAAGCTGCTGCTTAAAAATAGATAGAAAAAGCAACGTCTCTTCTAAGTCTTGCTTTTATTTCCCAACAGGTCTACTCTTCCCCAGCTTCATCAATAGCTCGTTTTGTAGCAAATCCATTCAGGATCAATTCCCGAATAGCTATCACTTCCTTATCCATATTCTTTGCATTATCTTCATATTTTGTTGCCGTTGTCATCAAATTATAATTTTTCATCTGCTCAGACAAGTGACGTAAAAATGTTACTTTTTCTTCCATTACCCGAACAGCTGTCCACAAGGAATTTTCGAGATTTTGAGTTTGCTCTGCAAGGAAAACATTAGCTGTATAAGAATGACCTATGTGACAGCGAAACCGCATCAGTGGCTCGCTGTCACCAATTTGCCAGATACTGCCGTTACATTCAGGACAAGTGTAAGTTGTCCGAGTTCCAATTGATTCTACAGTTTTTAAAAACTCTTGGGTATTCATTTGCTGTTCCGCAATCTTGGACTCAGCTTCGATCTCTTCGGTTACAGGATATGAACCCTCCGTTGATGCGGGTTCATTTGACAAACGGACTAGCAGATCTGGGATTTTGGCAAGTGGTAGGCAGTGATCGACTTTCACATATTGCAAAGCGCTCTTTGCCATGCTGGGATATTCTGCTTCGTCTGGGTCTTGAACGATCGCTATGCCTCCACATTTTTTGACGGCTTGTAAACCCACTGTGCCATCATCTAAATAGCCAGTAAGTACCACTCCTACTACTCTTGTGCCATAAGCACGGGCGGCTGAACGAAATAAAGAATCGATCGCGGGTCGAAATCGATTTTCTTGAGGTCCGCGCACTACTCGTATCGAACCTTCATTGACTAACAAGTGATAATCAGGCAGTGCGACATAGATTCGTCCTTTTTGAATTAATTCTCCATCGGACGGATGGGATGCTGGGAGAGAGCCTATATCTGTAAGGATTTTGGGTAGAATGCTGGGTTTATCAGCTGCGAGATGCTGCACGATGAAAACGGTAGCATCTATATCCGAGGGCAATGCTCCCAAGATTGCGCCAAGTGCTTTTAGCCCGCCTGCCGAAGTACCCATAACAATGATATCGTGTCCAAACATAAATTTCTTCTCACTAATCTCAAATTCAAGAACATTACACACCGTTATATACCACTGAATCTTTTAACTGATGTTACGTGGAAGCTCTTAAAAACCTCACCCCTAGCCCCTCTCCTTGCAAAGGAGAGGGGCACAAGAAACAACTCTGGCTCCCCTTCTCCTTGCAAGGAGAAGGGGTTGGGGGATGTGGTGCATTTTCTTTCCACGTAACATCAGTTTTAAGTATCGAGATGAAGTGATTGCCACCGATAAAGATAAAATTGAAATTATCGCAGATAATTCTTTGAGAGGGCGATCGCACTTAAAAAGTGGGTTTGCGATCGCTAAGCATAAACGAAAGCAGGAACTCTCTTAAAGGCTGGTGTGCCCGATCGCGTTTCAGTTTGAGCCTTAAAGATAGCATTCACTTCAGGATAAAACATTAAGGCTGCGCCCTGACGCACTGCGCCGTAAATCACTTCAACGTTCTCAAGTTTACCTGCATCGGCTTGAACGGTAACGCGCTGATGATCTCTTAAGCCTGCACTTTCTCCATCAGCTCTGTTCATGAGAATGCAGTTGCGGTGAGGAATACCGCGATACTCGTCGCCTATTTTGTAAACTACCGTGTTGTGTTGCGAATAGCTGCGTCCAGTCATGAGTGCAACTACTATCCCTTGAGTCGATTCAGATGCTCCAAAGTCTTGAGGTGTTGGCAGGGTGATATTAGGCATGGGCGTGACAAACATGGTTGCCTTACCTGTCGGGGTCGAGAAGTGCGGGCCATTTAAAATCCGTCCACTAATCGTGAATTCCTCCTTCGTCTCATCGATCGCGGCTATTTTTTCATAGCCTGGAATAGTCTGGGCGATTAGTTGCCGCACATACTTGGGGTTTTGCAACTGTCGCCAATTGACGGGAGAGTCGCCAAGCAGACGGTGAGCTAGTTCTGTTAAAAAGCTTCCTTCGGCAACTAAGTCTCCTTGTAAATGGGTTTTTCCTTCATCGCTCAATCTCACAAAATTATTACCCGATTCAGTAGTGATTTTATAAGGCTGCTCAAAGCGATTGAGAACAGGAAGTACGAGTGTATTCTTCTTTGCCAATCCGCTAAAATGTCCCAAGTTGGGCTTGGTAGCAAGATAAATAATCGTGTCAATGTTACCTAAAGCGCGTTTTGCTTGAGTCGAGTCAGGATTTGCTGCATACAAATTTCCGCCCAAACAAATCAGGCTATCGACCTTTCCTGCATCGGCGGCTTCAATCAAATCTCGCGTGTGATATCCCTGAACGCTACTGAGAGGGCGACCCAATACAGATTCTAGTGCTTGTTGAATTTCTTGCTTCAGCTTCACGGTTACGCCCATAGAGCCGAAGCCCTGCACGTTGGAATGTCCTCGTACAGGCATCACGCCTGCCCCTTTTTTGCCAAGATTACCCGTGATCAAAGCGGTGTTGGCGATCGCATAAACGTTATCGACGCTATTTGTATGCTGAGTAATTCCCATCGCCCAAGCGAATACTACTTTTTTAGAAGTACCAATGATCTTAGCGGCGGCTTCAATTTCTGCTTGCGAAACTCCACAGGTTGACGTAATCGCCTGCCAAGTAGTCGATCGCGCTTGTTCTAGCACGGCTTGCCAACCCTCAGTATGTACTTGCAGATAGGCAGCTTTGATCAGTTCTTGCTCAATTAGAGATTTCTGAATACCTGTAAATAGGGCGACATCGCTACCAGGAATTGGTTGCAGGTACAAAGTTGAAATATCCGAGCCAGTTAATAATGTTAATGGATGTGCAGGTGAACCAAATTTTACTAAGCCAATTTCCATAATTGGATTAATCACAATTACCTTAGCGCCGCGATCGCGCAATTGGATCAACTCGTTCATCAAGCGAGGCTGATTATAAGAAGGATTAGAACCCGTGAGTACCACGCAATCAGATTCCTTCAAGCTTTCCAAACTCACAACTGAGGTTTTTGTCCCCAACATCGCTTGTAGGGCTGTAGTCGAAGGCGCGTGGCACAAGTCAGAGCAGTCTGCCAAGTTATTAGAACCCAACGCGCGCATCATTAACTGCAATACATAAGCCGCTTCATTAGATGATCGACCAGAACTATAGGACGCAACTCGCTCTGGCTGTTTACGCAAAGCAGCTTCCGCGATCGCATAAACCTCTTCCCAAGAAATACGTTCGTAATGGGAT
>JAJAZG010000395.1 GCA_026785865.1 Pseudanabaena sp. CAN_BIN31 | reverse complement strand
CGCATCATTAACTGCAATACATAAGCCGCTTCATTAGATGATCGACCAGAACTATAGGACGCAACTCGCTCTGGCTGTTTACGCAAAGCAGCTTCCGCGATCGCATAAACCTCTTCCCAAGAAATACGTTCGTAATGGGATTTACCTTCGCGCAAAATCATCGGAAAGTTGAGTCGTCCTAAGCGATCGCACTCCATTGATGTCAGTTGCTGAAGTTCAGTAATACTTTTTTTCTCAAAAACATGGGAAGGAACGGCGGGTTTAATCTCAGCAGAAATGGCCTCGACGCTTTTCATGCAACGTTGCAGTTTTTCGCCTTCTTCGTTAGTAAAGCCACCTTTCTGTCCGCCTGTACCCCAAGAACAAGACAGACAAGCACTTTTATGAAGCAACGTTTCCCACAGCTTAAGCCCTTCTGGGTTCAGCGTATGCTCGACCCAATATTGAATTACTGGCAACCCACCGCCAATCTCTGGAGTATCGGCATTTTTTTCATTAAACGGTGGAGTCGGTTGGATATTTTGTTGCGTGTCTACATTCATGGGAGATACCGATTATAAGAAGTGAAATTGATAGTGTGTTTGAAAAGTCTTCGATACTCTTCAATCTCTTTTTTAGAATGAATTTGAATAATCTAATAGCAATTTTAGCTAAAGTTAGAAATTTTCAAATTCTCTTAATTATTTGCGCTAAAATCATCTCTCTTTGGGTTCTCATTAGGCAACATCTATAGCTGACATCAAGTGTATGCAGAAGAGGTTATCCAAATTAAAAAAGCCTCTGATATCTCTCCTCAGGAAAGTCGCGATCGCGCGTCTTAATCCTTAAACTATTATTAAGCTACAAACCGATCATATGCATAGTTCAACACGTCAAGAGATCTACCCAGCCTATAGGGGCTATTTCTTGGCTACAGGCAGACGTTTGTGATTTTTGTTAATATTTATTAAGTAATAATACAAAGCATACATTTCTATGTGTTCTGCGACCCGATTTCCATCATCAACATGTAATTCTGTTAATAAGTCATAAGACTAAACGTGGATCAAATAAACTTTGGAGCAACTACTATGCAAACTGATACACCTCAAACTATTACACCACAGGCTGATAGAGTTAATGGAATGTCTCGCAATGCTTGGGTTTCAGGGTTTACTCCTCAAGCAGAAATTTGGAATGGTCGGCTTGCCATGATTGGTTTTGTTTCAGCCCTTGCGATCGAATTGTTCACCCATAAAGGTGTTCTCGAATTTTGGGGCATTTTGTCTTCAGGCGTAGTTCCACCAGTTTCTTAGACCAAATTACATACTGATAAGTAGGTAAGCATGATAAACCCAAAAAGCTGTAGCACACGCGCAGCGTGCGCTACAGCTTTTTAGGTTTTAAGGTTTCTTTTGCTTAATTGCTTATTACATGGAAGCTCCTAAAAACTTCACCCATAGACTCTCTCTTTGCAAAGGAGAAGAGGTGTGGTGCGTTTTCTTTCCACGTAACATCAGTCATTATTCAAAAATAGAACTAGTGCTAAGAAATGTCTCTATCTTTGGAAAGATCTTGATTACGATTTATTTCGTAATCAATCAATTCATTCAGTAAATCAAACACTGATTTGCAATAGTGATAAAGGAAAGAGATTCCAATTTTTCAACTAAATTTAGGAGGAGATTTTATGAAATTTACGCAACTTTTTACGCGTTTACTAGCAATTGTTTATATCTGTGGATTGATGGTATTTGCGAATGTGAATCCCGCGATCGCGGCTCAAACCAACAACAATAATATTATCGATCAGCAAGCGATGCCTAACATTCAGAAAAAAGCTGAAGAAGTCACTAAGAGTAATCCTTTTGAGACAAATATAGAATACACAACTCAAAACCCCGCAGCGCAAGGGTTGAATGAGATTCAAGGAACTGCTGACTTTGACAAAATGAAACGCAGCCCTAATGAAAAAACCCCTCCTGTTGTGCGTGATGTAGAAAAGGTGGTTGACAAAGTCGGCGACAAAGTGAGTTCCGCTAAAGACAATACTCAAGATGCCGTTGATTCTGCTATGGACAAGGCTGGTAATGCAGCAAACTATGTCAAAGATAAAGCTGGAGATGCAGTCAAATCTATTAAGAACAAGGTCAAATCCTAATCCTAGTGGATTTTAAAAAGCGGCGCTGAGCGCTGCTTTTTAAAATCTTCTAACTCCTAACAAATCATCAAAGAAAAATTATCAAAAGGGCAAAATAATGAGTAGTTTAATTGCAGTTGGGTTTAAAGATGAATTCACCGCTGATGATGTTGTCCAAAAGCTGCGAAAGCTACAACAAGAGCATTTGATTGATTTAGAAGATTCTGCGATCGTGATTAGAGATAAAGATGGCAAAGTGAAAATCAAACAGAGTCAAGAACTTACAGCTTCAGGAGCATTAAGCGGTGGATTCTGGGGTCTATTGTTTGGATTTATCTTTTTTAATCCTCTTTTAGGCTGGGCAGTTGGTGCGGTCGCAGGCGGTATTTCTGGCGCATTGACAGACATTGGTATTGACGACAATTTCATCCGTGAAGTCGGCAGCACTATTGAACCTAGCACCTCAGCACTTTTTGTATTAGTTAGAAGAGCTACTCCCGATAAAGTATTGGAAGAACTCAGTAAATTTGAAGGTAAAGTCCTCAAAACTTCTCTCTCAAAAGAAGATGAAGCTAAACTACAAACTGTGCTCACCAAGTCATAACCTTGCCAATAAGGTTCTCGAAATATCCAGACAACAACCAATCTCGATCACCTTTACATCTAACAAATTTGGAGTCAAAAATGCAAAAGTATATCTGCAAAACCTGTGGATACGTCTACGATCCAGCAGTTGGCGATCCAGACTCAGGTATTGAACCTGGTATTCCCTTTGACGCTTTACCCGATGATTGGGTCTGTCCTAAATGCGGAACGCCGAAGTCTGATTTTGAGCCAGAAGATGCGGCAGCAACTCCTGTTCCATTACCAGAACCAGTTGTTTAATTTCTCATTAGAGACAGTCAGAAAATAATCGATCCTTTATTTGCTCTACAAATCACTGGGATCGCCGACTCCTATAGCAGCAATTTTCTTACTCCCTTCCCAGTGAAAGATTAGACGTTGCGGCGCTCCGCGCGGCAACGTCTAATTCTTGGGTTTTAATGTCTATTTTTATACTGGGAAGGGAGTAAGTAATGGGATCATTTACTTTTTGATAACCTCTTTCTTATACAAAACAGCATTTATTTTGTTACTTATCTTCTAGACAAAATAAATGCGATCAAGACAATGATTCCATCTGACCATTACTGTGATTTAAGGAAATTTACTCATGCAACCTCTTAACATTGGACTAACCGATACACAGCGACAAGGCGTGATCGATCTACTCAACTGTGATTTAGCAGATACTTATCTGCTGCTGGTCAAAACCAAAAAACATCATTGGGATGTTGTGGGACCACAATTCATGACTTTGCATAAGTTATGGCAAGAGCATTACGAAGCGCTCACAATCAATGTTGATGTGATTGCTGAACGCATTAGAACCCTTGGCGGTTATCCTGTAGGAACGATGGAAGGATTTTTGAAAATCTGTTCTCTTAGAGAACACGCTGGCAAAGTCCCGACTGCAACTGGCATGGTATCCCAGCTTTTAAACGATCATGAAGAGATCGTGCGAAATTTGCGTAACCATATCGATCAATGTGCTGAGAAGTTCAAAGATAATGGTACAGCTGACTTTCTCACAGGTTTGATGGAGCAGCATGAACAAATAGCATGGATGCTGCGTTCTTTCATTGAGGGAGAAGCGCTTGCTCCTGATGGTGCAAAACTAGAGCCTAAAAAAGATGCTGTGGGAGTTTAATTAACTACCTTCTATAGCGGTTTTCAGTTTACCTACAGTAAACTGAAAACTCAAAATCCTTACTAAATTGGTATAGCATATTTAAGAGATTTATACTTTCTTTAAATACTTTATCTAAACTAAAGGATTGAACCTGTTAGAAGTTTAATTCAAAGTAATCAGTTAGTAAAGCTGATTACTTTGAATTAATAAATTTATCTTTTGGCAAAGTCTTGAGTAAGTTACTTTAAGTACAGCCTATTAAGGGTTTGAATAACCCAGAAGATCCTTAAATTCTTTAGTTTCAAAGATAGAATGCCTCTAATTTTTACCCAAACAAACTAATGGAAAATACATTTTTTAATCAAGTATTTCGTGATGACGAAGGCAAAATTGTTCTAGGTCAACCACCAAATTTACTGATCATTGTTTGGATTACCGCTACGCTATTAAAAATGATTTTCGCAACAGGTCAAATTAATACTGGCTTGGAAGTAATCGCTTTTGGGACTTTGTTTACT
>JAJAZG010000394.1 GCA_026785865.1 Pseudanabaena sp. CAN_BIN31 | reverse complement strand
GATTAGCGCGTAACTTGTAAGCAATATCAATGTAATCAGGTAGAGGACAATATTCTCCCCAGCGCCACGCGATCGCCTTAATCTTGCCATTACCTGTATCAAGTTCTAACGAAAGATGTTTGATTTTATCTCTGCCACGAGTGGTTTGAGAAAGCACCCGCACATTTTTACTGTAAAATACAGGATCGGCATTGCCTAAGCCACAAGGTTGCAGGAGATCGCAATACTGTAACATCGTCATTGAGATATCGCTCAGATCCGCCAGTACATCAACATTGATGAGTGGCATGATGTGACTGGGAAGAATGTTCTCGCGATCAGCGAATTCCCTTAATCCATTTCGCAACTTTTCGATGTTTTCCGCAGGAAGTGTAAACCCACCTGCGGCTTTATGTCCACCGCCTTTACTGCGGATATCGGCAATATATTCGAGGGAATGAAAGACATGAAATTCAGGAATGCCGCGCACTGAGAAGCGAATCGTTGCCGCTTGAGGATTGGTTTCGTCTTCATGAGCATCTTCATAACTTCCGATAAATACTGGTGCGCCATAACGTTCTACTAAGCGCGAGGCAACGATCCCAATTACACCGTGATGCCATCCCCCAGCTACTCCCCCAGTAGGGGAGAGGGAAGCGAGATCAGAATCTTTATTATCATTAGGCAAAGATTCCGTTGATGCTTTTTTACGTTTACCAGAAGTCTTGCTCCCCTCTCCAGCAGGAGAGGATCTGGGGGTGAGGGCTTCTTGCACTTCACGATCAACAATCACCAAGACACGTTCTTGGGTAATATCAAAACCATCTGACTTCTTTTTAGTCATATACGCGATCGCCTCTTGTTCGATATTTTTACAAAATTCTTGGCGATCTTTATTAGTTAATTCGCATTTTTTGGCTAATTTCTTTGCTTCACCTTGGTCTCTAGAAGTCAACAAATCAATAATTACCTGTGGCTTGCCAATTCGACCGATCGCATTAATTCTCGGTCCTAGACCAAACCCGATCGCTTCAGGTTTCATTCCTACTTGTTTATCTTTACTAATGCCTGATTCATTAATCAGCGCAATAATGCCAATGACTTTGGATTGAGAAAGTAAGCGTAACCCTTTTTTAACCAAGCGGCGATTGATCCCTGTTAAGAATGCAAGATCGGCGATCGTGCCAAGGGTGAATAATTCTAGTAACGGATTTTCTAGTTCGGCGCGTTTGCCAAAGCGATCGCTTAACTCTAATGCCAAAACATAGGCAACACCGACACCCGCGATCGCTGCATAGGGCGAATTAGGATCGACTTGATATTTGGGATTGAGGATCGCCGTTGCGGGTGGAATTTTGGTAATGTCTTCGGGGACTTCGTGGTGATCGGTGACAATTACGGAAATATTTAAGGATTCGGCAAAAGCGATCGCGTCATAGGCAGCGATGCCATTGTCCACAGTGATAATTAATTTCACATCGCGATCGTGACAATCCTGCACAATACGCTGATTAATCCCATAGCCCTCCGTCATCCGACTAGGGATTTCATATTCGACAATAGCGCCCAACAACCGCAAAGTACGAATTAATAAAGCGGTGCTGGTCATACCATCCACATCATAGTCACCGCAGATCGTGATCCGATCGCCATTTTTAATGGCAAGCTCAATGCGATCAATACTCGCAATTAAGTCAGGAAATTCTTGCTTGGGATCGGGCAGATCTTCCAATTCAGGATCAAGAAAAATCTGGGCAGCTTCAGGAGTATTAATCCCGCGATTTAGTAAAACCTGCGCGATTATCGGTGAAAGCCCTGTAACATTTGCGATCGAGATCGACAAATCTGGTTGTGGTGAGAAAATTTGCCAACGCTGTTGAGGTAAATGCATGAGAACAATAATATAATTATTAAGAACGTATTAAAAATTCGTTATGAGTCCGAAAGATGATGAGGACTATTCCCACATTACCCGAATCAATCCTACAACTCTTGCTATTTATTGACGATCGCCCCAAGGCAAAAGATTTAGTCAAGGAAGTAGAGGATTTTTTGCAGAGTGAAAGCGATTGTCGTTCTGAGATGAAGATCATTAATGTCGCTAGTCAGCCCGAACTTGCTGAGCTATTTAAGATTGTGATGTCTCCTTCGTTGATCAAGCTATCACCTTTACCACGCCAAACGATCGCGGGGAAAAACATGATCAAGCAACTAGAAACCTGTTGGGATACTTGGAAAGATCAGGTGCTAGATAAAACAACTAATCATCCTCTCGAACTTGCTCAAAATATTGACTACATGAGTGAAATCTCACATCTTGCTGATGATGTGTTTCGGCTGTCGCAGGAAAAAGCCGAAATCGAGGAGCAAATTCGCTTCAAAGATCGCGTGCTGGGGATGCTAGCCCACGATCTACGAAATCCTTTAACCGCAATTTTATTGGCGATCGACACCATCGAAAAGAGTGGCGACAAAATCGAGCCGCAAATGGTTTCGCGATTACTCATGCACGCTCGCAATAAGGCTCGCGATGCTGACAATATGATCACCGACATTCTCGAAGCAGGTCGCGGCGCTAATGCCAAATTTTGCACCCAGCGCCAAAAAATTCAGCTCGATCAGCTCTGTCATAGTGTCGTCAGCGATTTTTATTTTCATAAATGTTTGGAGGGGAAAATGCAAAAATTGGTCAAAGATATTCCCACTGACCTTCCCCCTGTCTATGTCGATCAAGAAAAAATCCGCCAAGTTTTAATCAACCTATTGGGCAACGCCACAAAATACACGCCCGAAGGTGGCAAAATTGAGCTAACGGTAATGCATCGGACTGCTCTAAAAATCGAGGTCAGCATTACCGACAATGGACTGGGAATTCCTGCGGAATTGCGCGATCGCGTATTTGAGGAACGTTATCGTCTAGAACGCGATGATGAAGCTGATGGCTATGGCATCGGTTTATCAGTTTGTCGCCGTATTATTGCGGCGCATTATGGTCATATCTGGGTCGATGACGCGATCGGCAAAAAAGGCAGTTGTTTTCGATTTACGCTGCCCGTGTACTAAGTACTCAAAACCCAAAAAGCTGTAGCGCACGCGCAGCGTGCGCTACAGCTTTTTGGGTTTTATTAAAGCAAATCCACTCCTATTTCGCATTGTCGAAAAATATAATTTACCGCCGCCGCCAACTTGTCGATTTCTTGAATGCTAAAAAACTTACTGTTCCTTGTGAAAGTATTCCCTTCCAGCTTTCCTAGTTGCCAGCGATCGCCGTTGGAGGCAACTCCAAAAACAATCAAGTCTAGTTCGGCATTTAAGCGCTGTGCCGCGATCATCTCGGCAATACATTGTCCCCATGCTGCCTCAAAATTGTCTTGTTTTGCCTCGACTAGCATCAAATAGGGGCGATCAAATACCACTTTTCCTAAAGGCGATCGCGTGGCAAGGATGTATTCGGGAAATCCTGTTAATTTCTCATCATAATTAAGCGATTGATGACTCCACAATAAGAATTTACTGCGGTAATGCTTCCAAACTTCCTTGAGAACTGGATAGATTAAATTTTCACAAATCGCAAATTCAGAATTATCAACCACGCCTTCTCGCATCATCAGGGTCAGATCTTCACGAAAATAATCAGACACCTGAAATGGCAAAAGCTCAACGAAATCCGCCTCCGTGTAGACGATCTGAAATTCCTTGATCACTGCACCGATAGTTTTGTAAGTCCCAAAAGCCATTTTGCTATCCTGAAATATTCTTAAATATTTAGATGTAATCCCAGTCTACAGGCTACCAATTCACATTCGCAGATGCAGTGATCGCGATCGGATGTAGCCAACGAAATACCACAATCGTGATCGCCACACCAATATAAGCAGGACGTAAAAATTCTTGTAAAACTAATTGCTGACGACCTTGGACGATCGCCACAAATGGAAAAACCGAAGTACGCTCCTTGACTGCCAGAAAAGCATCACCATAACGCTTAAGTAAACGCTGATCTCCATGCCACACTGCAAATAGATGGTAAATAACCAAAGCGATCGCCGTTGTCAAAGTAAAAGATGTTCCTAACCAAAGCGCGTGTGCAATTCCCCACAAACATTGCCCAACCATTTGGGGATGGCGACAAATACGAATGATCCCCGTTTCAAATAAATGTACTTCTGGCTTTTTGATCGCCGCGACTTCGGTTAAGTTAAACGTAGCGGGGTAGAGAAAGAAAAAAGAAATTGCCGACAAGATTAATACAAACTCATTCACCCCCGAAATCCCTCTCACATCCCACAACTGCTCACCGTCATAACGATGATTAAAGAAATAAATCAGCAGTACTACTGCTAATGAAATGCTAACCAATGCAAAAATTACGCGATATAACCTTGCGCCTATTCGCTCCTCTGCCCACATTCGTAATTCTGCTAAACCACTATGGGCGATCGCAAAGATCAAAATTAAGCCCAACATTACAAAATGAGTGAGGTAGGTTGAGAAGAAAGCACTAAGAGAGGTCATGTTGATATCAATAAAACTATAAAGACTGGCACTTCGCGCCAGTCTTTATAGTTTATCCATACTTGAGCTTGAAGCGCAAAATTGCTAGATTTAACAAAAGCGTAATCGCGTTAGCAATGTATATCGGTGCAGCATTCACGCGCAAACCATAAATTAACCAGAGCGTGATCCCCGCAATAAACGTGACTAACATTGGCAAAGAAATATCTTTAGTTGATCGCGATCGCCAAACCTTGAATACTTGCGGTAAAAAGGCAAGAGTTGTACAAGATGCAGCCGCAAATCCCAGCATATTTGTGAAATCCATAATTTCTCATAAATCAAGCTACTAAATTACATGAAACAACGCATTATCGGGATCACAGGAGGCATTGCCACAGGTAAAACCACCGTTTCTGACTACTTACACCATAGCTATGGATTGCCAATTCTTGATGCCGATCTTTATGCTCGTGAAGCTTTAACAGGCGATCGCCTTCTCAAAGTTAAAGATCGTTACGGCAAAATTATCCTTGATGAGCAAGGAAACCTTGATCGCCGTAAGCTGGGTGCGATCGTCTTTGAAAGTGCAAGCGATCGCCAGTGGCTGGAAGCCTTAATTCATCCCTATGTCCAAGAATGTTTGATTGCCGAGGCTGATCGGCGATCGCCATCAACCGTAGTCATGGTGATCCCGTTGCTATTTGAGGCGAAAATGCAAAATTTAGTTACCGAGATTTGGGCGATCGTTTGCGATCCCCAACAGCAATTACAAAGACTAATTGAGCGCAATCATCTCTCAAAATCCGAAGCCTTGCAAAGAATTTCTAGTCAAATGTCCCAATCTGAAAAAGCTGAACTTGCCGATGTCGTAATTACCAATTTGGACAACACCGAACAACTATTTCTTCAAGTTGATAACGCTATGGCTAACTCACAATTCTGAATCATAGAACCCAGATAATTTTCTAAAAGTGCCGCTTCGCGGCACTTTTAGAAAATTATCTGGGTTCTATGGCAGCGCAAGGCGCTGTAATCCAAAATCCGTTTAATCCGCGATTCAGAATTTTATGGGGTTGGTGCAGGCAAACTTAAAGGAATTGGCTGTGCATCAGGTGCAGGCTTAGGAGCAGGTGAAACCTGTGCGGCTGGCGGTGCAGGTAAAGTAGACGTAGTAAACCAACCGCCACTAAGCACAACTGTTAAACCCAAAAATGCGGCCGTCAAAAACCAAGTGATCCGATTTAGCGCTGTTTCTGCACTCTTGGTGCTGGAAAATAACTGAGCTTGACCACTAAAGCCGCCCAAACCATCACTTTTAGGACTATGTAACAAAATTAAGACGACTAAACAAATAGCAACTATTGACCAAACTACTTTTAAGGTTCCGTACATTTTAGATATTTTTCTTTATATATTTTCTATCAATAGCTTAGCGTATCAGCAAATAAATCAGAAATAAGAGTTAGTAGTTTGCGCTGACTCTTGTTTTCTAGGCAAATTGCTGACCTAATTCAATTGGATTATGAACTGTGATTCGCTTTTTCGCGATCGCAATCATTTTTTGTTTTCGCAAATCACCAAGCAGTCGCGTGACTGTCACTCTGGTTGAACCGATCGCCTCGGCGATCACCTGATGTGACAACTTCAAATCGATCGTCACACCCTCAGATGATGGTGAACCAAAATCACGACAGAGAATCAACAAAAAGCTAACTAGTCTCGACCCCATATCGCGGTGAGCTAACGTCTCGATCATCATCTCCGTTTGCAAAATCCGCGACGACAAACCACGCAATAGCACCATTGGCAGTTCGGGATCTTCCTTAAGTGCTTTTTCTACTTGCTCGATCGGCACAGAAAGTAACTCCACAGGAGTAAAAGCTACTGCATGGTAAAAGCGATCGGATCGATTGCCTGTAATCAGAGACAAAACACCAAACACACTATTTTCTCTTAATAGAGCCACCGTAATTTCTTCACCTGCTTCATAAACTCTCGAAAGTTTTACCGCGCCTTTAACCAAAAAGTAAAAACGTTCCGCAGGATCACCAGGAAAAAAAATCGTCTTACCACGTTCAAACGTTTCCGTCACGGGGGGAAACATTCCCCCATTCATTTCGCGAAAGACATCAACAAAAGCACGATCTACCAATCTTATATACCCTCTTTAACCAAAAAATAGAAATAAATCCTAAAGCTGTATGCTCACTTAAATTTTACTACATAGTTGCAGTTTGTATCGGGATGGACATTTTCTTTAATTAAATATAATTGTGAAATAGTAACTGCTTTATCCAACCCATGGCTTATCAAAACCATAGAGGGCGATCGCTACCTAAACATACTACTTACAGAGGTATCCTCATGGACGCGCCAAATAGTCTCGCCCAATAGATCAGCTACTGACAATACCCGCAATTGTGGGAAATAATTTTCTTGTTGCACAGGAGTCGAGTTAGTTACAATTACTTCTTCAAACACACCACTGGATAGGCGTTCGATCGCTGGTGGCGAAAAAATAGCATGGGTCGCACAAGCATAAACCTGTCGCGCTCCTACTTTTCTCAACAGCTTAGCTGCTTCGTAGATGGTTCCAGCCGTATCAATCATGTCATCGACAATCACAGCCGTTTTACCT
>JAJAZG010000393.1 GCA_026785865.1 Pseudanabaena sp. CAN_BIN31 | reverse complement strand
GCACATTGTCTTTCAGCCTCAGCACGTTGTCTTTCAGCCTCAGCACGTTGTCTTTCAGCCTCAGCACGTTGTCTTTCAGCCTCAGCACGTTGTCTTTCAGCCTCAGCACGTTGACTCTCAGCCTCAGCACGTTGTCTTTCAGCCTCAGCCATCTCAGCTAAAGTCTGCACCCAACCAGTTTGTTCGTACCACCGCAGCCATAGCCCCTCAGTTCCTTGATAAACTCCCTGCCATAGTCCTAACCCTAGTCCTAGACTTTGGATCCAGAAACGCTGTTCAGATAGTGGGATTGGCTTGTAACCGCTAACGGAAATTTCAAATGCTCTTAGATTATTTTCGTAACGATCATAGATGATATAGTAAGGAACTCGCAGAATGCGCTCATAGACCTCCCACTTAGTCGGCGGTTTATTGATTTCCCTCAGCCTTTGTCCTAAATCTTCATCTTCAGTTCCAGGAGACAGTAACTCTACAATTAAAAAAGGTGTCACCCCCTCTTGCCAAATTAAATAGCTAAGCCTTAGCTCCTCTTGCTGATTTGCCTTTGGTACACCCAAGACCATATACCAATCGGGGCGCTTGTACCATTGCGTATGTCTAGGATCGTAATAAAGATTGAGATCACTAGCCAATAAAATTTCCGATGGCAAATAGCCAACAGGCTTACAAGTCTCAGTGAGTAAATCTGCTTGGATACAATGAAACTCGTCAGGCAAACCAGACTCTCCTACCAACTCACTCGGCAAATCATACATTGTTGGCATCGTTTCAAGAGGCGATCGCGGTGGGATTGGCTCATACATAGCGCGAACCTTACTTAACAGCATCAATTACGATTTTACTACTTTCTCAGAATCACCTGCTAACTTATATCTGTCGCTTAGTTAGCCACATTCAGGTAAATTATCGGGATCGAGACCTTGCGATCGCAAATATCCTGACAATTTATCAGCACGTTGCTTTTCGACCTCAGCTCGCTGCCTCTCAGATTCTGCAATTTGTCTTTCAGATTCCGCAATTTTTCTTTCAGACTCAGCGATTTGCCTCTCAGATATGGCAATCAACTGCTGTTGTAAAGCCGACTCCTCAGGTGTGTTGATCAACTCCCCTTTTTCACTAAAGTAACGTAACTTGTTTTCCAAAATCCCTAAATATAAGCCCAACTCCCGACTCCAGAGCCAACCTGTCATGGATGGCGCGATCGCCTTATATTCACTGTCAATCAGTCGAAAGCCTTCTAGCTCCATCGTGTTGGGTGAAAACCAAAAATACTCAGCCGTATGAAATCGACTTTGGTATAGCTCTTTCTTTAGCTCCCTGTCGACCTTCGCCGTACTTTCAGAAAGCAACTCAATAATCAAATCTGGATATTGTCCATCCTCCTCCCATACCACCCAAGAATTACGTGGTCTTTTTTCAGTATTCTTAACTAAAAAAAAGTCTGGTCCTCTAAAATCGCGATTGCGGAGTTGCTGACGGCTAAAATAAATCGTTAAATTTGCCCCAACAAAAAAATCATCGCGATCGCGCCAAAACCACTCAAGACTAGTCACCAGCATTAATAGCTGCATGTAATGCAAAGAACTTTCCATCTCTGGCTCATCACTCATTAATTCAGTTGCATCGGGCATAAAAGCCTCGATTTGTTTTGCTGTATAGCCCATAAAATTTAATTTCTCCCGCTCAAAATATAATATTGATCGTTTTAAATCTTGTCTGGGTCATAGCCCTGCGATCGCAAATATGCCGCTAACCTGTCAGCACGTTGTCCTTCAGCCTCAGCCTTTTCTGCAAGAGTTGGCAACCATCCCGATTTATCGTACCAGCGCAGCCATAAACCTAACGCACCTTGATAGACTCCTTGCCACAAACCCAAACCTAAACCCACCTCATCAAGCCAAAACCGACTATCTGTTAGGGCGATCGCCTCATAGCGTCCACCAAAAATCTTAAAAGCTCGTAAATTATTTTCGTAGCGATCGTAAACGACATAGTAAGGAATTCGCAGAATCTGCTCGTAAACTTGCCATTTAGTCGGCGGCTGATTAATTTCGCGCAGCCTCTTACCTAAATCCTCTGACTCAGTGTCAGGAGATAGTAACTCCACCACCAAAAAGGGTGAAATTCCCTCTTGCCAAATTAGGTAACTAAGCCTTAAATCTTCCTGCTCAGTTGCCCTTGGCACACCTAGCACCATGTACCAGTCTGGACGCTTGTACCATTGCGGATGTCGCGGATCGTAATATAGGTTTAAGTCACTAGCTAGCAACAATTCTTCAGGATCACAGTCGCTCGGTTGACAGGTTTCGCTGAGTAAATCCGCCTGTATACAATGAAATTCATCGGGCAAGCCAGACTCTCCTACCAATTCGCTAGGTAAATCGTACATCGTAGGCATGGTTTCGCGTGGCGATCGCGGTGGAATTGGTTCATACATAGCGCAAACCCCTTGAGTAACACTATCAAGATCCGATTTTACTACCTTGGTTGAACAAATGCTCGATCGCACAAACTCGGCACATTTGCCAACGGGACATTTCGCCATTTAAAGCTGGGCGATCGCATCTTGGACATTTTGGCATTTGATTTGTTCTTAGCTTCATTACGTCTTGCCAACGCTGAAATGCTTCACTGGCGGTTTCAGGTGGTTTAAGAGTTTCTAATTTATTGATCTTGAGATTAGGTTTACGCTGATTTTTTGTTTGTTCTGTGGCGATCGCGGGTAGGTAACTGGGATGATCTTCGGCGACAACTTTACGCTCTTTTAGGTCTTGCTGTTGTGTCGCCCACTTTGCTGTCGAAAAATGAATATCGGCGATCGCTAAAGTATCAGAATTACCGAATAGCGCATTAACCTTTGCTAAAATTCGCACTCGTTCAAACGACAAAGCTTGCGACCAAACTGAATTTGATACTGCCACTTGCAAAGCTTTTTGATAAACCCCCATTGGGCAACTTTGTTTGGCGACCGACTCACCGACAATATCCGACCATTTTTCGACAATCAGCAAATACTGACAGCGTTGTTGCCAACTGCTGCGTGACTGAATGCCATGCAAAATATTTGGTAATCCTGTTAGGGACATTTTCTTATTAGTCAAATGTATTTTTATTTTAGGTTACAGCGCCTTGCGCTGTTATAAAACCCAGATGATTTTTTGAAAGTGCCGCTTTGCGGCACTTTCAATAGAAGCTTTAAAACCGAAAAAGCTGTAGCGCACGCGCAGCGTGCGCCACAGCTTTTTCGGTTGATGACTACTTAGTACTCCAAACTCAGTTAGGATCAAGATACTCCCTTCCAAGTGAAAGATTAGCGTTTGGGGGGGGGGGGGCCCCGCCCCAGTATTTTGGTTGTTTTTTTTTTTTTTTTTATTGTTTGGGGGGTTTGTGTTTGTGTTTAATAAAAATTCGGCGGGGGCGCGATTTTGTAT
>JAJAZG010000392.1 GCA_026785865.1 Pseudanabaena sp. CAN_BIN31 | reverse complement strand
TCGTCCTTCTTCATTTGGTTTACCTCTTTCTAACTCTTTTCGCCCTTCTCGAATCACTCGCCGATTCCACCCTAGTTCTTGTTCGGCAAATGTTTGTCCTCCTATTCCTAGCCCTTTTACTACTTCTGCCATGAATTGCCGTCGGTCACTTCCCTTCAGTTTCTATGCTGTCTTTTTATACAGCCTTTTCGCTTCGTCTCTTACTTCAATCATTCCTATTTCCTTTCTCTAGTTTCTGCAATTATATCCTAATTAATGGATCTATTATTTCTTGGTAAACCCTAACTTACTGCAAGTCTTTGCCTATCGATTAAATCAATTAAAGATTACCCGCTATATCAGTGAATTTGACTTTAGCTGTTACTGACATTTGCGAAGATATATTTTAGTAATTTCGTTCTTGGGGCATAAAGCGATCGCTAGCAAATTTGATTACTTTTTATAGATGTGTCATCATAATTACAGAGCCAATTTAAGTTGGGAAGAACTATGCGATCGCCTATTTATCCTCTATCAGTTTCTGAATACCTAGAAGCAGAATTAAAAAGCGAAATCCGCCATGAATATGTGGGTGGTGAAGTTTTTGCAATGGCAGGGGCAAGTAGGAAGCATAATCTTATAGCTGGGAATATTTACTCTCGTTTGCGATCGCATTTGCGGGGAAGTGGCTGTGAAGCTTTTATGTCAGATATGAAAGTGAAATTAAAATCTGAAATTAAGAAAAAAAGTATCTTTTACTATCCTGACGTAGTTGTAAGCTGTGAATTGTCAACTCAAGATCAATTTATCTTAAATTCTCCTTGCTTAATCATTGAAGTTTTATCTCCAAGCACTGAAGACTCATTGCAAAACTGAGATGCACTCGGCGTTGCCTCTATTAACTTATCATCGATAATTATGAAAGCCATATCTGTTTTAGGAACTTCATCTAATGCTGGCAAAAGCTGGATGGCTACGGCATTAGGGGCATGGTTGCGGCGAAATGGCGTGAAAGTTGCTCCATTTAAAGCCCAAAATATGTCAAACAATTCTTATGTGACGCTAGAGGGTGGTGAAATAGGACGAGCGCAAGCAGTCCAAGCGATCGCCTGTGGGATGCGTCCAATTGTAGAAATGAATCCGATCCTATTAAAGCCATCAGGAAATGGTACTTCGCAATTAGTTTTATTAGGAGAAGCACAGCGACATATTGCCGCAATTGACTACTACCAACATATCGAAACGCTCTGGGAAAGCGTGCGTGACACCCTCGAATATTGGCGCGATCGCTGCGATGTTTTGCTATTAGAGGGCGCAGGTAGTCCTGTCGAGCTAAATCTCATGCATCGCGACTTAGTAAATTTGCGTCCGATTATCCATTTGCAAGGGCGGTGGATTTTAGTTGGTGACATCGAGAAGGGCGGCGTATTTGCTCAAATTATTGGTACGCATCAGCTTCTATCTCAACCTGTAAGAGAGATGGGACTAGGCTTTATTGTCAACAAATTTCGTGGTGATTTACGGTTGTTTAGTGATGCAGAAAAATATTTTCGCGATCATATGCCTGACCTTCCTTATTTAGGGGTTCTGCCCTATGCATCAGATTTGCAGCCTGAGAGCGAAGATAGTTTGTGCAGTGAGGCAGAATCGAAAGGATCTGGCGCAAAAATAGCATGGATTAGGTTTCCGCATTTGTCGAATTCGCAAGATAGTCAGCCTTGGCAATTGGATTTAGGCATAGAGACTGTCTGGGTAAAAACTGTCGCTGATTTAATTGATGCGAAAATAATTATTTTAGGTGGCAGTAAAAATACACTTAGCGATTTGCAATGGTTGCGAACTACGGGCTTAGCAGATGCGATTCTGACTGCACATAGTCGCGGTGTGCCGATCGTGGGCATTTGTGGCGGCTATCAGATGCTAGGTAAATATCTATGCGATCGCGCAGGATTGGCTGGTACATCAGGTGAAGTAGCAGGATTGGGGCTATTGCCAATTAGTACCGAATTTATGGCAATAAAACAAGTGCGTCAGGTGCAAGCAATCTGGCAATCTGGATCATCTATCGATAAATGGATGGCTTATGAAATCCATATGGGAGTCACGAAATTAATTGATGCTGGTGAATCTTCTCTAATTAAGCCTCTGCTGCAAATTGAAGGCGATCGCGAGTTTCATGATGAGGGAATAAAAGGCGATCGCGTATGGGGAAGTTATTTGCATGGTCTATTTGAGTCGGCTCATGTTCGCCAAGCGCTCACCCGATTAGCCAATATTTCTGAACATCAAGTTTCTAAAATTTCGTGGCAAGATCATCAACAAAATCTTTATAACCAGATGGCAGATTTACTAGAAGCACATCTAGACCTTACTTCTATTCGTCATTATTTAAATATCTAATGTAGGCAACCCAAAAAGCCGTAGCGCACGCGAAGCTTGCACTACAGCTTTTTGGGTTTTAGGCTTACCTATATCCGTTTCTGATAGAATTTACATATTCAAAAAATCGGTGAATATATGAATGTGAACGTTTGCGTTAACTTAGAGCTAGTTGATCCATCCTTGGATGCTGAAGATTTGCAGGTGGCGGCGCGTAATCTGCTAAAACAGGTTAAAGCGGTGGATGGAGTCGAAGACGCGGATCTCGTGTCTGTGACAGAAGTACCTGACGGGGCGATGGCGATCGGTGGGTTTGTGGTGGGGTTATTGACCGCAGAACTTAGTACGACAAGTTTGCAAAAATTGGGCGGGTTTCTTAAGGATCGGATGGGTGCGACCTTTATTTGATACACTTATTAGGT
>JAJAZG010000391.1 GCA_026785865.1 Pseudanabaena sp. CAN_BIN31 | reverse complement strand
GATGTGCAAGCGGCGGCGATCGCGGCGGGAGCTTATGGCATGGTGATCAGTGGTGCGGGGCCAACGCTGCTTTCTTTAGCGCCGATGAGTACAATAGAGTCAGTCGCTCAAGCCATGCAACAAGCATGGTTCGCAATTGGGGTCACGGCTGTAACCAAGTGCCTAACGATCGCTAAAGATGGTACAACATTTAAAACTCGTTAATTCTCTAGCGCATCGCGTCAAATAATTAACGAATACTGTAGGAAACCGATGTCTAAATTTCAATTTTTACTAATCTCTGCACTGATTTCCTCAGTTGTGCTGCTATTTGTGGGCAGTCGTGATGGCAATCCCTTTGACTCAGTATTCCCGATCGCTGTCGTCCTTGGTTTAGCGATTGTTGTTCAGAAATATCTATCCGAAAAAGTTTGGAGTCGTTTTGCGCGTTGGATAAATGAGACAACGGGACGTAAAATCTTTTATGTGCGATCGCCTCGCCCCAAAGTCGCACCAGAGCGCAAACTATTGCCTCCTTCTAAACTACATCGCCTCAAATAATTAGAGAACTTCCAAACCATGACTAGTTACGCGACCTTACATCAACCTTTGCGGGTTGGCATTGTTGGTTCTGGCTTTGTTGCCAAGTTACGAACAGAGATTTTGAGCCAAGATCCAAGGATGCAACTTGTGGCGATCGCGGGTAATCCTGAAAAAGCACAGGCGATCGCGACAGAATTTGCGATCGCGAATGTGTATCAATATTGGTCAGAACTGGTCATGCGTACTGATATTGATTTGGTGTTGGTTTGTAATATTAATCGCGATCATGCGGCTGTAGTTCGGCAAGCATTGCGATCTGGAAAACATGTGATTGTCGAATATCCTCTGGCTTTTAGTCATTTAGAAGCAGAGGAATTAGTCAATCTTGCTAAGCAGCAAAACCTGATGCTCCATATTGAGCATATCGAATTATTAGGCGGTGTGCATCGACTAGTAGTTGAGAATTTGGCTAAAATTGGCACTCCTTTTTATGCAAGATATTCCACCAAAAGTCCACATTATCCTGTACCTGACAAATGGACATATCAGCCAGAATTGTTTGGATTTCCATTGACGGCAGCAGTGTCACGGCTAAACCGCATCATTGTTCTCTTTGGCAAAGTGAAGGCGGTTTCTTGTCAGTTAAGCTATAGCGGCGACAATTTGCCACGTCATTTTACTTCCTGTATCTGCAATGCTCAACTTCAGTTTGAGAATGGAGTGCTTGCAGATATCAGCTACTGCAAGGGTGAAAATTTTTGGCATCCAGAGCGAATTATGGAGTTACAGGGAAGTCAAGGGGCGATCGTGTTTTCGGGTGATCAGGGCAAATTGATTACGGCGGATGGAGAGATAGAACTTGACGCGGGGACAACGAGAGGTTTGTTTAAGAAGGATACCGAAAATGTGCTTTCGCATTTATTTACTGGTTCGCCGCTTTACACTAATCACGAAAGTATTTTGCATTCCTTAGCGGTTGCCAATGCGGCGGAGAAGTCGGCTATTACTAATCAAACGGTTATACTTTAGGAACCCTAAAAGATCCCCCCCAGCCCCCCTTAAAAAGGGGGGAGAAGATATTTCTCCCCCTTTTTAAGGGGGATTGAGGGGGATCTTTTAGAGCTTTCAACTCTAAAAAGTAATTCTTAAATGGTTTCTTACAGCAAGCCGAAAACAAATTTACAAAGTCAGCAAAATAAAGTTCGTAGCAATTTATGGCAACAATTATTGATGGTAAAGCCCTTGCTAAAAAAATGCAAAAGGCGATCGCGGAAGAAGTAGCGCGATTACAACCAAAGTATGGTCGTCCTCCAGGGCTGGCGGTGCTGATGGTGGGGGACAATCCTGCCAGTGCCGCCTATGTGAGAAACAAAGAAACCGCTTGTCATAAAGCGGGAATAGTCTCCTTTGGTAAACATTTTCCTGCTAGCGTCACCCAAACAGAATTAGAACAAATTATTGATGAATTAAATGCCGACGATCGCGTTGATGGCATTTTGATTCAGTTACCTTTGCCTGAAAATTTAGATGCGATCGCCCTTTTAAATCGCCTCGATCCTGATAAAGATGCAGATGGATTGCATCCAAATAATTTGGGTAAACTTGCTCGTGGTGAGGAGGGTTTGCGGAGTTGCACACCCGCAGGCGTGATGGCATTATTAGGTGAAGCGAAAATCGATTTGGCTGGTAAAAATGCGGTGGTAATTGGACGCAGCATTCTCGTTGGTAAACCTGTTGCTTTGATGCTTCTAGAAGCAAATGCAACTGTAACGATCGCCCATTCACGCACTAAAAATCTTGCCGAGATTACTCGTAAAGCGGACATTTTAATCGCGGCGATCGGTCGCCCTGAATTTGTGACCGCCGATATGGTCAAGCCTGACGCAGTGGTGATCGATGTGGGGATTAACCGCATTACTGACTATGAAGGCAAATCGCGCTTAGTCGGTGATGTAGACTTGGCAAGTGTCAGCGAAGTTGCCGCCCAGATCACGCCCGTTCCTGGTGGGGTTGGCCCAATGACCGTGACCATGCTCTTACACAATACGGTTTGGAGTTATCGCCGCAAGTTTGCAAATTGATTCTTGTTACCGATGATACTTTTCTGAAATCACAGAAGCTGCTTAATGGATAGCAATAGATTTATTTCAGTTTGATTAATAAACTTCGTTGATCAAACTGAAATAACAGCTAGTTTCAGCAGTTATTTTTGATTTCTCATGCGTTTGGAACAGTTACAAGCTTTTTTGGCAGTGGTGGAAACAGGCAACTTTCAGCAAGCAGCACAGAAATGCGGGGTTAGCCAATCAACCATCAGCCGACAGGTGCAGTCCTTAGAAGCAACTGTCGGCATATCGCTGTTTCATCGACAAGGTAATGCCAAGTTAACATTGGGAGGCGATCGCCTCCTGCCCCATGCCAAGAGAATTTGTCAGATATGGGCAACAGCCGAGCAGGAGTTAACCGATTTAAGCGCAGGTAAACAAACTGAACTTTGTGTAGCGGGGATTCCTTCGGCTTGTGCTTATCAGTTGCCACCGATATTACAAGAATTTGCTAAAGCCTATCCTAATGTGCAGTTGCGCGTGACCACATTGGGAAGCGATCGCGCTCTGAAGGTTCTCAAAGACGGTTTGATTGATATAGCGATCGTGATGAATAATCCATTTTTAACCGCGAGTTCAGAAATGGTAGTTGAGCGCCTGTATGAAGAAAAGATTCAACTATTACTACCTGCAAAACATCCATTAAATAAAAAAGAAGTTTTAACTTGGAGAGATTTAGATAACTGCCCACAGGCTGTATTTAAAGATGGTTATGGATTGCAGCGCCTTGTCCAAGACCAATTTAACCGTCAAGGAATTTGCTTGAATGCTGCCCTTGAACTAAATTCTCTGGAAGCTTTTCGAGGTGTGGTCAAGCAAGGAAGTTTAGTGGCGCTATTGCCTGAAACCTTTTTAGTTGAATTAAATCACGATCCAGATTTGGTAGTGCGATCGCTAAATGAACCAAGTCTGACTCGCGAAATAGTCTTAGTGACAACCAGCGATCGCATCAAGATCCCTCCCATTCAATATTTTTGTAAGCTTGCTGGTCGAATGATTCAACAAGAAGTCCCGATGTTAAATGCTCTATAGATTTTTCAAAAGCTATGGCGCACGCGCATCGTGCGCCATAGCTTTTGGGGTTTAGGCTATAATGCAACATCTAACCGACTTTTGCATTAAATTCACCCGTAGAGTAATGAGTAACGAATTTCGCGAATTTTTGCGTAAAGTTGGTAGCGGCACACATACCAGCAAAAGCTTGACGCGCCAAGAATCTGAATCTGCCACGATCATGATGTTGCAAGGAGTCGCGACCCCTGCTCAGATTGGCGCATTCATGATCGCCCATCGAATTAAGCGTCCAACTGTGGATGAGTTAGCAGGAATGCTCGATGCTTATAAATTATTGGGGGCAAAGGTAGAAGCGATCGCTTCAAACAAACAAGTATTAGTGCTGGGATCGCCATATGATGGCAGATCGAAGACAGCGCCAGTTAGTCCAGTCACAGCGATCGTTTTGGCGGCGGCGGGGATTCCTGTATTGATGCATGGCGGCGATCGGATGCCGACCAAAGAGGGATTACCTTTTATCGAGATTTGGCAAGCACTGGGCTTAAATTGGCAAGATTTGACCATTGAGCAAGTACAGCAAAATCTAGAAACCCATAATTTTGGTTTTGTTTACTTACCCAAGCATTTTCCCCTCGCCCAAAGTCTAGTTCCCTATCGCGAACAAATCGGTAAACGTCCGCCCTTCGCCACCCTTGAGCTAATGTGGTCGCCTTACCAAGGTAATCAATTTATCGTATCAGGATTTGTCCATCCACCGACAGAAACCAATATTCGCGAAGCTTTTGCACAGCATGGCATTACCGAATTCGCGACGGTCAAAGGTTGGGAAGGTAGTGTGGATTTGCCCCGATCGCGTACAGCGATCATCGGTATCAATCATGGTGATCGCTTTGAGCGCTTGACCTTATCGAGCCGTGACTATGGATTTAGCTCCGAAGATCCTGCGATCGGTGATGCTTCGGAAATGGCGGCAAAAATTATATCTGCACTCAAAGCGGAACCTTCCGAATATCTCAATTCCGTATTATGGAACTGTGGATTTTATCTCTGGCTCTATGGAATGCATGGAGAGATTAAAGATGCGATCGCCCATGCTCAAGAAATCATTAGCAGTGGATTGGCAATGCGAAAATTTCAAGATTTGCAGAGTTAAGAGGCTTGAAACAAAGCGCCGTCTGTCTTAACGTTTAGCAGTATGATAGGTTTATGAATCAATATTTTGCGACTGTGGCGAGAGGCTTAGAAGCCCTTGCGGCACAGGAATTAGAACAACTAGGCGCTCATGCCGTTGAAGCGGGATTTTGTGGTGTCAGCTTTGAAGGCGATCGCACTTTACTTTATCGTGTCAATCTCTGGGCGCGGCTACCATTTCGGATCTTAATGCATGTCAATCAGTTTGATTGTCTTGACTCTGACGATCTGTATCAAGGGATTAAAGCGATCGACTGGTCAGAATTTTTAACGCCTGAAATGACTTTAGCGGTGAATGCCACTGGCAAAAACGATCACCTCAATCATACGCATTTTACCGCGTTACAAGTCAAAAATGCGATCGTCGATCAACAGAAGGATACATTTGGCGAGCGATCAGATGTAGATGTGCAGGAAGCCGATGTACGGATCGGCGTGCATATTGATGACAATGGTTGTACCGTCAGCCTTGATAGTTCTGGCAGTAGCTTGCACCGTCGCGGTTATCGCCCCGCCGTAGGAGCCGCCCCACTAAAGGAATCCCTTGCCGCCTCCTTAATCCAGATGTCAGGCTGGCAACCAGATCAGATGTTTTACGATCCCCTCTGTGGTTCGGGAACTTTGCCATTAGAAGCCAGTTTAAAAGCGCTGAATATTGCGCCTGGAATGTTCAGAGAGAGTTTTGGCTTCGAGACTTGGCTAGATTTCGATCAAGAGCTTCTAGCAAAACTAATTCAAGAAGCGGATGATAGTCGTTTAGATGCTTTGCCTGCGCCAATCTGGGGTAGCGATCGCAATCCCGAAGTCGTCGATCAAGCAATTATTAATTCTAAAAATTGCGGCTTATCCAATCATGTCTATTTCTCAGCATTAGACCTTGCAGAAGTAGTTGCTCCTGCTGATAGTGGCGTGCTATTCTGCAATCCTCCCTATGGCGAAAGGTTAGGAAGAGATAGCGATTTAGGTGCTTTTTATAAACAATTAGGGAATGTTCTCAAGCAGCAATTTAAAGGCTGGACAGCTTTTGTGCTTAGTGGCAACAAAGAGCTATCCCAAACCATTGGACTAAAATCAGCCCAACGCACGGCAGTATTAAATGGAACATTGCCCTGTCAATTAATGAAATATGAATTGTATTGATTATGTTACGAATTACTGAAATCAAACTCCCTCTCGATCATTCTGAAGATGCGCTCAAATCTGCCATTCTCAAAAAACTGCAAATCTCTGCCGATGATTTAATTAGCTATTCTATTTTTAAACGTAGTTATGATGCGCGAAAAAAGACAGATATCTATTTAGTCTATATCGTTGATGTGAAAACGACGCAAGAGCAGAAACTTCGCGATCGCTTTCAAAAAGATCCCCATGTCAAGCCCACACCAGACATGAGTTATCAATATGTTGCTAAGGCTCCCACCAATTTTGCTAATAATCTTGCAAATCGTCCAATCGTAATTGGCATGGGACCTGCGGGAATGTTTGCGGGGTTAGTGTTGGCGCAAATGGGATTTCGTCCGATTATTTTAGAACGCGGTAAAGCAGTACGCGATCGCACTGCTGACACCTTTAATTTCTGGAAAGGAAGAGCCGAATTTAATCCTGAATCCAACGCTCAATTTGGGGAAGGCGGCGCAGGGACTTTTTCTGATGGCAAGCTCTACAGCCAAGTCAAAGACCCGCAGCATTATGGGCGCAAAGTCCTTAATGAATTTGTGAATGCTGGTGCATCTTCTGAAATTTTGTATATCAATAAACCGCATATCGGCACACTTAAACTCGTTGGCATCGTCCAAAGTTTTCGCGCCCAAATCGAAGCGCTCGGCGGTGAAATTCGCTTTCAAAGTCGTGTGGAAGATATTGATATTCAAGATGGCAAAGCGCGGGGAGTTATGCTTGCAAATGGTGAATATCTTGAAGGTAATCACATTGTTCTCGCTGTCGGTCATAGCGCCCGTGATACATTCCAAATGCTTAGCGATCGCGGTGTATATATCGAAGCCAAACCCTTCTCCGTCGGCTTTCGGATTGAACATCCACAAGATCTAATTGACCGCTCCAGATTTGGCGATTATGCAGGAAATAAAACTCTAGGAGCGGCTGATTATAAACTGGTTCACCATTGCCAAAATGGACGCTCTGTTTATAGCTTTTGCATGTGTCCAGGGGGGCTAGTCGTGGCGGCAACCTCAGAAGTTGGTCATGTGGTCACAAATGGCATGAGTCAATATTCGCGCAATGAACGGAACGCTAATAGCGGCCTTGTCGTTGGCATCACGCCCGATGATTATCCAGCCCATCCCCTCGCAGGTATTGATTTGCAACGTCGCTTAGAGTCCCGCGCTTTTGAGCTTGGTGGTGGAACCTACGCCGCCCCAGCCCAATTAGTCGGTGATTTTCTCGCCGATCGTCCTTCTCAAAATCTCGGTAAAGTGCATCCTTCCTATGGTCCTAATATCCATTTGTGCGATTTGAGTGAGAGTTTGCCTGACTATGCGATCGCTGCTATCCGTGAAGCTCTTCCCGCCTTTAACAAACAAATTAAGGGTTTTGCGATGGATGATGCGATGCTGACAGGAGTAGAAACGCGCACTTCTTCGCCAATTAGAATTAAACGCAATGATAATTATCAAAGTCTAAATGTCGAAGGTCTATTTCCGACAGGTGAAGGCGCAGGCTATGCGGGTGGTATTCTCTCGGCTGGGATTGATGGAATTAAGGTGGCGGAAGCTGTGGCTTTGAGTATTTTGAGTAAATAGTTATGTTGCTAATTGAATAGACAAGGGGCTTAAGCCAGCAGTTCTCATTATGGAAAATCAACAGGTGTTTGGAGGGTGATGAAGCTCAAGCCCTTCGAGCAT
>JAJAZG010000390.1 GCA_026785865.1 Pseudanabaena sp. CAN_BIN31 | reverse complement strand
TCTCTCTGCTTCTGCCGATCTCGCTACTGGTCAACCCTATCACCCCATTGAAACTGCTAACGTTCGTGAGTTATCGATTCTCGCAGATTCATTTAATCAAATGGCGCAACAGTTACAAATTTCATTTGCGGCGCTTGCTCAAGGCAAAGAAGAACTAGAAATTCGCGTAGGACAGCGAACTGAAGCGCTCAAAGCTAGTGAAAGCTTGCAAAGGGCTACCTTTGAATCGATCGCTGATGGCATTTTGGCAGTAGATCGGATCGGTCATATCACTAGTTACAATCCGCAGTTTGCCGATATGTTTTCTCTATCTCAAGAAGTTCTATCGATGTCGGATTATCCTCTTAAATTAGAATTTCTATCAGAAAAGATGCTCGATCCTCATGACTTTATGCGGCGATCGCAAGAATTTTATAGCCATCCTGAACGTGAAAGTTATGACTTGCTAGAATTATTTGATGGTCGAGTGTTGGAGCGTTATTCGCGTCCGCAGAAGCTCGGAGAGCAGATCATTGGGCGTGTATGGAGTTTTCAGGATATTACGGCTCGCGTCCGAGCAGAGCAAGCTCTTGAAGAACAGAAAACTTATTTACGGTTAATCATCGATAGTATTCCTCAACAAATTTTCTGGAAAGACACAAATCTTGTCTTTCGGGGCTGCAATAAAAATTGGGCGATGTATGCTCAACTAGATACTCCAGAAAGTGTGGTAGGTAAAACTGATTACGATCTAGTTGCGAATCCTGAGTTAGCAAATTCTTTTCGGATGCATGATCGGCAAATTATGGAATCGAATACCCCTGAAATGCATGTAATTCAGAGAAAACTCAATCCAGATAAATCTGGAAAATCTATATGGCTAGATATTAGCAAGCTCCCGATTATTGATGCAGAAGGGAAAATTATCGGAATTTTGGGTGTACTTGATGACATTACGGAACGGAAACTTGCTGAAGAAGCACTTCATGCTGAACAGGAGAAATCCGAGAAATTATTATTAAACATTTTCCCTAAGGCGATCGCTGATCGCTTGAAAGAGTTTCATGGGGTAATTGCCGATAGCTTTGAGTCAGTCACAGTTCTCTTTGCGGATTTGGTTAGCTTTACGAGAATGTCTTCAGAACTCTCTCCCCAAGATTTAGTCGATCTGCTGAATCTGATTTTTTCTAGCTTTGATACGCTCTGTGAAACCTATGGATTAGAGAAAATCAAAACAATTGGTGATGCATATATGGTGGCAGGTGGCATTCCTATTGCCACGGAAAACCATGCCGAAGCGATCGCTTGTATGGCGCTAGATATGGTGAATAAGGTTGCGGAACTTCGGGACTTGACAGGTAAACCACTGCAAATTCGGGTTGGCATTCATACAGGCGCGGTAATTGCGGGTGTAATTGGTACGCAAAAATTTATTTACGATCTCTGGGGAGATACGGTAAATGTGGCGAGTCGGATGGAGTCTCATAGCGAAGTTGGCAAAATCCAAGTGACGCAAGCCACCTATGAACTTCTCAAAGATAAGTTTGACTTAATAGAGCGTGGTGCGATCGAGGTCAAGGGCAAGGGGTTAATGCAAACCTATTGGCTAACTGGTAAAACACCTACAGAATAGGCGGTATGGTTATTCCAAAAACAAAAAGATGTGGCGATCGCCACACCTTTTGCCTTTTAAGTTGCAGATTTATCGCCTGAAGTTAGTAATAACTTCAATTTGAGATCGATTAAATTAATATCAGCTAAGCCAATCTGCACATCGCCTTCCAAAACTATGCCTGTACTGATTAAGCGATCGAGCAATTCCAAAATTGATGATTCACTTGATGATTTGTCGGGATAATATGCCCCGCGTCTAGGTAAAAGTTTGCCAAATTCACCTAAATCGAGATTAAGATCTTCAGGATCGATATCAAGAACTTCGCAGAGATTGAAAATTTGTTGTTCTAAAGCTTGCAGGCTATTAGCAGCTCTTTCAATTTCAGACTCAGTTAACTTCTCAGCATCCATCCGCCGAATTACTTGTGCTTCCATTAGTTGCCGTAATAATTCCACTAATGTAAGAATCAGTGGTGCTAGTCCTGATTTTTTGGGCTTGACGATTAAACTATCAGTTAAACTATCGTTATTATCAGTCATTAAAAAATTCCAGAAGCTTCTTAACCTAGTTTACATTGATCCCAAAGCCAAAAGAGAAGGTTGTGGCACTTTGCGCCACAACCTTCTCTTTTGCTTTATATTTCGCCGTGGGCGATCGCCCAAGTTTGATCCGCCATTGAGTCAAGCTCTTCAGGATCGTGGGTAACGACAAGAATCGTCCAGTTTTTTTTGAGTTCTTGCAAAATGCCTAAAATTTGCTTACGCATCGACCAGTCTAAACCTGCGGTTGGCTCATCTAGCAATAATAAACTGGGCTGGCGAATTAACTGCACCGCAAGGGCTAATCGTCTTTGCTGACCACCACTCAGCGATTGGGGTGAGTTATTCGGATTTAGATGGCTTAGACCCACGGAACTCAATGCGCTCTCAATACGATCGCCATCTAGATCGATATGCCCCAATCTTAATTCTTCTAAAATCGTACTTCCGCAAAAATGGCGCTCAGGAAATTGGAATACTAGCCCACATATTTGCTGTAAATTGTCGGGACTTAGTTCTTGGGATTTCCAATAAATGCCGCCGCTATTCCATTCGACAAATCCTGCCAAAATTTCCAGTAAGGTGCTTTTACCAGAACCACTCGGCCCTACCATCAAGCCTAATTGTCGATCTTCTAGTTCAAAGGATATATTTTTAAGGATTGCGTCAGGTGTAGCGGGTGGGTGATAGCAAAGATTGCGGATCGAGAGCATAAAGTTTTTGAAAGTTAACTTTTTTATTTTAATGCAGTTTGTAGAAACAACTTGAACAGACAAGGGGCTTAAGCCCCTTGTTAAGCATATGGAGCGAGCGATAAAGTTGCCTAACTTTATCGCTCGCTCCATATGCTTAACTCGATAATTTTGCAAGCTCTTGGCAGGCAATTTGATATTGCTGCTCAATTTCGATTAATAATTGGGGTAAATCCTTACTGTCTCCCTGTTTGCTCTTTAGTTCAACTTGGAGGCAGAGTTTGCCCAAGGCTTTTGCCCCCAAAATATTGCTACTTCCTTTTAAAGTATGAGCATTATAGTTGACCTCTTGCAGATCGTTGTTAGCGATCGCCTGTCGCAGATTTTGCATTAGCACAGGCGCTTCTTCGACAGTGAACAAATTGACCATGCGTCCGACTAGATTGGCATTAATTTGTTCGAGATTATGGATAGCGGCGGGATCGATCGCTGAAGGGATATTAGTTTTGGCGATTAATCCTGTAGAGGCGATCGCCTGATCACTTTGGCTAGCCCATTTCTCGATTGTGCGTTGCAACGAATCCATCATGATCGGCTTACTGATGTAATCATCCATACCTGCTCGCAAACACATCTCGCGATCGCCTTGCATCGCACTAGCAGTCATCGCAATAATCGTCGGACGCTCATAGCCTGTTTGCAACTCATGCCAATGATTAACTAAATAGTTGGCAGTTTCTAATCCATCCATTTCTGGCATCTGCACATCTAGCAATAACAAGTCATAATGATTAACCTGTAACGCTTCTAGCACTGCTAAACCATTATCAACGACATCGGGCTGGTAGCCGATCTTAATCAACATTGCCATAGCTAGCTCTTGGTTAATTAAGTTATCTTCAGCAATCAAAATTTTTAATGGGATGCGATCGCCCAGCCGATCAACAGGACTATTATTTTGATTCTTCTTGATTGAATCTTGCAACGTATAACTTGGCTGCTCTTTAGCGATTTGGGTTGTGATTGTAAATGAAAAAGTAGAACCTTGATTAGGCTTACTTTCAACTTGGATTTTGCCCCCCATATTCTCAACCAAATTTTTGCAGATCACCAAACCTAATCCAGTACCGCCATACTTGCGGCATGTAGCGGATGTTGCTTGCGAAAAAGGCTGAAATAGTCGCTGCATTTGTTCGTTGCTAAGTCCAATGCCCGTATCACTCACTGAAAACAATAATTGAAAAGGGCGATCGGCAATAGGCTCGCGATCGGCGACTAAGCGCACTCCAATCCGCACCGATCCTGAATCCGTAAATTTGAGAGCATTGGAAACCAAATTTAAGAGAATTTGTCGCAATCGGGTCACATCACCGATAATAAATGGCGGCACATGAGACTGCATACTTACTTCAAATTTGAGGCTCTTTTCCCTAGCTTTGGCTAACTGCACATCATAGATGTCACGCACCACAGCGCGTACATCCATTGGTACATTTTCTAATTCCAATTTACCTGATTCAATTTTAGAGAAATCTAAAATATCATTAATCACGGAAAGCAGCATTTCGCCACTGACTTGGATCGTCCGCACAAATTTATCCTGTTCAGGATTAAGCTCAGTTCCCGCCAAAAGCTGGGTCATCCCAATCACGCCATTGATCGGTGTGCGAATTTCATGACTCATCATCGCCAAAAAAGCCGCCTTCGTACTTACTGCTTCTTCAGCTTCTTCTTTGGCTTTTTGGAGATCTTCCATTAGTTGCAGTTGTCGCATTTCCGCTTGCTTTTTAGCGGTGATATCGCGAAAACACCAAATCAAGCCAAAAAGTTTATTTTGTTCAGAATTTACGGGGCTGGTGTAATAGTCGAAAGTGCGATCGCCATAAACGACTTCGCCATTTCTAATTACATCAGGCTGATCGTATGTAGTCTCTAACAAATCGGTCAAAACACTAGGAAGAGAAGGTTTGATCAAAAATGTTCCCAATGGCGATCCATTCAGAAACTCATGCCCGATGCCATCATCTCTAAATAAATCACGGGGGATATCCCACATTTCGCAAAAACGGCGATTAAAACTAGCGATCTGACCTTGTTCGTCTACCGCAAAAATGCCATCGATCACCGCTTCTTTTTGAGCATGGAGTAGCAGATTTGCGCGTTGGAGATCTTTAAGTACCCCAACTCGGTCAAAGACGGCTTGGGAAAGTTCATGGTTCTTTTGAGCAAGATGCATTTGCAGATGTCGCAGTGTTAAATGTAAATGAATGCGAGCAAATAATTCTGCTAATTGCGGTAATTTGATCGCGACATAATCAGCCCCACCGCTTTCAAAAGCTTCCAACTTTTCGGCAATATCATCTTTGCTGCTCGTAAAAATAATTGGAATCCCCTCGGTCATCGGATCGGCTTTGAGGATACGACAAACTTCATAGCTACTTATTTCGGGCATGGATATCTTCAGTACGATCAAGTCAGGCGGATGCGATCGCACATATAGCAAAGCTTCACTGCTATCTTCAGCAGTTTTGACCGTATAGCCATACCCTTTCAAAGCCGATACTAATTCATAGCGAATAGTTAGATCATCGTGAATAACCAGTACCGTTGATTGAGACACATCGATCGCATTTGGTTGCACAACTAGATTACCCTTTGATCGCGTTATTTAGAGAGCTTACAATGCTTTGCATTGAATAAAAACCCAAATTTTCAATAAAGCCACGCGAAGCGTGGCTTTATTGAAAATTTCGCAATAACAAGGGGCTTAAGCCCCTTGCCGATTTACCGATCGCCGATTTACCGACCGCCGACGGTAATTGCATCAACTTTGATGTGGGGTTGTCCGACCGTGACATAGATACTGCCACTGACCGAGCCGCAAAAACCTGCCGCAAGTTCGAGATCGCGGGAACTCATGGAAATTTCTTGCATGATTTCTTTAGCATCACCAATCAAGGTTGCGCCCTTGAGTGGTTTGGTGATTTTGCCATTTTCAATTAAATAGGCTTCATCAACGGCGAAGTTAAATTGACCTGTAGGCAAGACGCTGCCGCCGCCCATTTTTTTGCAATAGATACCTTTATCAACTGAGGCAAAAAGATCTTCTAAAGCAAAATCACCTGCACCAATATAAGTGTTTCGCATCCGACTAGCGGCGGGGTAGGTATAACCTTGGCGGCGACCGCTACCTGTGCGCGGATGTCCTGTCCGCAACTCGCCAGCGCGATCGCTAATAAAGTTTTTGAGGATGCCATTCTCAATTAAGAGTGTGCGCTGCGTGGGCATTCCTTCATCATCCATATCGATAGTTCCAAAAGCCTCTTCAGAACGTCCTTCATCCCATGCGGTTAGATTTTCGTGAGCAATCTTTTGACCTTTCATTTCCGCAAAGGGTGTGGTTTTCGCTTCGATGCCTGTGGTTTCCAGCAAATGTCCACAAGCTTCATGGAAAATCAC
>JAJAZG010000389.1 GCA_026785865.1 Pseudanabaena sp. CAN_BIN31 | reverse complement strand
GACATCACCTTCGCGATCGCTATCAGATTTAGAGACAGTCAGAAAATAATCGATCCTTTATTTACCTTAGAAATCACTGGGATCGCCCACTCCTATAGCAGCGATTTTCTTAAGTAATGGGATCATTTACTTTTTGGTAAACTCTTACGGCTATTTGCGGATGAGGAATTATCGCGGGAGTTATCGATCGTGCCTGGTGTGGCGGGTGTTGATGTGGTTGGCGGTGTCAGAGAAGAAATACAGGTCAATCTCGATCTCCAACGCTTGCAGTCCGTAGGCGTAAATATTAGTGATGTCCTCAATGCCTTACGCGATCGCAATGTCGATGTATCGGGAGGAAGATTGCGTGATGGTGCGGTGGAACCATTGACTCGTGCGGTTGGCAAGTTTAGTAATGTTAAAGAGTTAGAAGGATTATCTTTTATTGTGAGAAGTCCTAACCCTAATACAGCGATCGCACCTAAACAGGTTTATTTGCGAGACTTTGCCGACATTATCGATGGTACTGAAGAGCAACGTGTTTTTACGACCCTGAATGGACAGGAAGCCGTGCGGTTATTGGTAACCAAACAGCCCGATGCTAATACCGTCGAAGTGATCGATCGCGTTAAAGCAAAGATTAAAAACCTGCAATCTAGTGGTTTAATTCCCAATGATGCCGAATTAACGGCAACCCTTGACGAGTCAAATTTAATCAGAGCTTCGGTGGCGAACGTTACCTCCTCTGGAATTTTTGGTTCAGGCTTAGCCGCGATCGCTGTATTTCTATTTCTCGGTTCGTTACGTCAGACTTTAATCATTACGCTTGCCATTCCCCTAGCTACCCTAGCCGCGATCATTTGCATGGGAATTTTTGGATTCTCTTTAAACCTATTTAGTCTCGGTGGACTGGCTTTAGGCGTAGGAATCGTTGTCGATAACTCAATTGTAATGTTGGAAAATATCACGATCGGTATTGAGAAAATTCGCAAACGGAAAGGAAGTGATCCTGACTTTAATGAGATTATCGATCAATCACAGGCAAGCAGCACCGAAATTGAATCAGCACTAATTGCTTCTACTAGCACCAACCTCGTCGTTATCTTTCCATTTTTATTACTGGGCGGATTTCTATCGCTATTATTCAATCAACTCATTCTCACCATTAGCTTTGCCGTATTAGCTTCGATCTCGATCGCGGTAACGGTAGTACCAATGCTAGCTTCGCGACTATTAGCTATTCCTTGGTCGAGCCGTTTAAATGAAACTTGGTTTATGCGTGGATTTGAGCGTCGTTTTGCAGCAGCGACTCTTGGCTATGGAGGATTTTTAGCGCGGATTGTTCCATATCGTCTGTTGGTCGTAATTGGTCTTTTCGTTATACTCGGTGGTGGTGGCTTCCTGATGGGACGACAACTTCCCCAAGAAATCATTCCCCAAGTTAAAACGGGAGATGTCAACCTCAACGCCCAATTTCCCGCAGGTACAACCCTTGCTCAAAATCAGAAGGTGATGAAAATGGTTGACGAAATCCTGATTAAGCAACCTGAAACCGCTTATTCCTTTGCTACAATTGGTGGTGGTTCCTTTGGCAATAACGTTACTTCCAATCCACTTCGCAGTGGTAGTACGATTACCCTCAAGCCCAATGCTGACCTTGCTGGCTTTGTCAGTCGCGTTAATCAGGAGATTGGGCGCTTAAATCTAGCAGGAGTGAGGATCAGGGTTAATCCTGGGCAAGTGCGCGGAATTATCGTCAATAATTCCCCTGTGCCACGCACCGATATTGATGTGATTTTGCAAGGTTCTAATCCCGAATCATTAGCTCAAGCAGGTATAGAAGTTCTCAGTGCCTTAGAGAAGGTCAAAGGAGCTAACTTCCGTCCTGACACCGATGCGCGTCAGCCTGAAGTCCAGATCGTTCCTGATTGGGAACGCTTGCAAGCGTTAGGATTATCGACACAAGCGATCGGTTCGACTTTGCAAACCGCAATTACAGGTTCTGTTCCCACGCAGTTACAACGTGGCGATCGCCTGATCGATGTGCGCGTCCAACTCGATCCGACCTTGCGTAAAAATGCTTCGCAATTGCAGCAAGTCCCCCTATTTGTCAGCAATAATCGTCCTGTCCGCCTCGCTGATGTGTCCACAATTCGCGAAGGTCGCGCTCCTAGTGAAATCCAGCGAATCAATCAGCGTCAGGTCTATTTGGTGCTTGGCAGCCTAGAGCGCGGGGCGAGTCTCAGTGATGCACTCAAACAAACAGAACAGGCGATCGCGGCGATCAATTTACCAGATGGTGTAACAGTGTTACCCAGCAGCGCGAAGGCAGCCAATGACAATCTATCTGGTGCATTTGGGGTCTTAGGTTTGCTTGCTTCGTTTTTAGTATTTGTGGTAATGGCAGTGCAGTATAACTCGTTGCTCGATCCCTTGGTGATCATGCTGACAATTCCCCTCGCTCTAGCTGGCGGCATTGTCGGACTATACGTCACCAATAGCTCAATCAATGTGATGGTGGTGATCGGTGTGATCTTGCTAATTGGGATCGTTGTAAATAATGCGATCGTGCTGGTGGAACTAGCAAACCAATTGCGAGAGGAACAGAAATGCAGTCGCATTCAGGCGATGTTGCAAGCTGCGCCCACCCGTTTACGCCCGATTCTGATGACGACGATTACGACGGTAGTTGGGGCTTTCCCATTAGCTCTAGGCGGCGGCGATGGCGGCGAATTTTTGCAACCCCTTGGGATTGTGATTTTCTCTGGTTTAGCCCTTGCGACAATTCTGACATTGTTCTTAATTCCCTGCTCCTATGTACTTTTGCATGAGTTTAGCTGGGCTAAAGTTAGAAAGTTAGTACCAGCAAAAGTATCGTCAAGGAATTAAATATTAATCAATCTTGTTGAAGTACTTTACGTTTAGAAAATTAAAAAAGAGGAGTTAGTATAAATAACTAACCCCTCTTTTTTAATTTTCAAAAAACTATGATAGTTTATACTTTTTATTTTCAATGTAATCATCAATATTTTGCAATAGGTGTGTCAAGTATTTAACTATTTTTCCTTTGTCCTCAACCAAGTATCTGGAAACGCTACTATTATCATCATCGCTAGTTGCTCTATTCCAAATAACTTCATTTGATGCATCACAAAATGATTTATTCCCATGAGCTAAATCACATCGTATATTAACTACATGATCAAAAGTGGTATGCATTTCGCTGTCAGAAAAGTCTGCGACAGGGGCAAACCCATAAGTTTCTATGAGAGATTTAATTTTTACTGCATTGAGGTTACCAGATATTGAAATATTATTCTCATCTAAGAAAACCACCTCATCATCAAGAATTTTATTGATCAGTTCACGGAGATTTTGCGAAATACGGCTTTTCTTAGTAGTCTCTATAAAGTTTATACTGCGATCATTTTCCAACCATAAAGTCTTTATTTTGGGATTTAGTTCTCTATAGGTTAACTTATCAAGTTTAATCGCATCATGAATTTCAACTATTCCATTTCTAATAGAAGACTCAATTAAATTGTACAAGAGTATATAACAGTAAGATTTCAGAATATTCTGAAGATCTCCATCTACTACATACTCACCTGAAGGAAAAGTTATCGATTTCGCTGAAAAAGCTCTAAGTTGCTCAATTCTATCGACTAATTCAAAATATTTGTCAATTTCAGCTACACGCTTGCGGAAGTCTCTTATAAATCCTCTCATAGACTATGGCTAAGAAGTTTCTCCTTAACATAATCAATTCTCTTCAACATGTTTGCAGGTTTATGTGTCTGGTAACGATCAATAGGAATATCAAAAGCACCTAACTGATGATTGTTTCTTTCGCCAGAATTCCATAAATTCTTGATTTGGAGATTTTGCTTCTCCTTAAGAGCTAGATAAGAACCAACTGATATTGCCTCAAAATAGGGACGACCAGTTGCTTCTGAATCAAAACGTTTCTTGAATCCGCTTGGAAAATTTATTCCTACGAACTCTATCATTTTTTCAAAATCAAATAACTTTTGCTTTCGTTCTTCATCAGTAAAATTTTCCCGTTTACTTAAAACATATTCGTCAAGAAATCTTGCCACTCCCGTTCGTTCAAGATCAGTTTTATCGGAAAGGCGAAACTTTGGATAAGTTTCTGAAAAAGCAAAAAATCTTAGTACAAGCTCAGCTTCTTCATGTCTATTTTGGAAATATTTATAAATTGGACACAGTTCAACAAACTTTTTATTTTTCGAGCATTCAAAAACAAAGTTAATAAAATCGCCCCTATATACTCCTCTTCTAGTTTCCATAGGAGTTAAATCAAGGCTACTAGTGTTAATACGATCAAACATGTCATTTCGTACACTTTCATTAGCCCTATCAGAAAGAACAAGCATTCTGATAGGAATGTTTTTAAATTTTCTCTGACGAGATGGTGCAAAATCTTCAAACTTGAAACTGTTCAAAGAATCTAATGTCCTCAAATTAGTTAATCTTAACTGGTTCGTAATGAACGCGGCAAGGGTTCTAACTCTCTGAGAACCATCAACAATTTCTAGTTTTCCAGATTCCTTAATCTCAGCAACGAAAAGTAGAGGAATGGGTAGACCAAGGACAATAGATTCAATCAATCTAGACTGACGGTTAATGTCCCATACGAATTCTCTCTGATATTCAGGCACATAGATATCGCTTAGTTCGTCATCATTTTTCTCTAAGTACTTATTGACTATGTATTCTATTGTGAATTCTCTAGTATCGTAAGCAATTTCTTGTCTTCTATCTTCGATTTGATCTTCTGCTGTAGAAATTCTATCTTTTAAGAGTGCGCTAACCATAATATTTTTCTTGGATTTTTTAAGTGGGTTAAAATGCGATTATCTTAAAAATGATGCAAAAATGTAATTAAATTTGTGAGAATTTTTTTAAGTCAGTACTATAATATGTTAATGGAAATCTTGCGACTTTAATATTCGTAGTGAAATAATGCACAGTTTTTTAATGGCACTGGTCAATTAATTCGTGATAAAGCTGTAAACCGTTGATTTATATAGCTTTGAAGATCAATCACTATAAATAGCTAAAAACCTTATTGAGTCTTGGTTATAGCTTTATATCTCGAATTACCTGACCAGTACCTATACCAAAAAGCTGGAGAACAATGCCTATCAAGTGTGAGACATAGGCTAATCACCGTTCAATTGCAAAATCGCCATAAACGCAGCTTGCGGAACTTCCACAGTTCCAATTGACTTCATTCGCTTTTTACCCTTCTTCTGCTTCTCCAAAAGCTTCTTCTTCCGCGAAATATCGCCGCCATAGCACTTACTGAGTACATTCTTTCGTAATGCCGAAATATTCTCACGCGCCAAAATTTTATTGCCGATCGCTGCTTGAATCGGAATTTGGAACTGTTGCTGAGGGATCAGTTCTCTCAGCTTAGACACTAAGGCTCGACCAATGTTATAGGACTTATCTCGATGGACAATACAAGCCAAGGCATCGACAGGCTCTTCATTCACCAAGATATCAACTAATACTAGATCGTTAGGACGGTAGCCGATCACTTGATATTCCATACTCGCATAGCCCTTAGTGCGTGATTTCATCTGATCAAAAAAATCTGTCACCATTTCGGCTAAGGGAAGCTCGTAAATTAAAGTTGCTCGTTCGGTGGTGATGTATTTCGTATCCACAAATATGCCGCGTCTTGCCACGCACAACTCCATCAATGTCCCAATATAAGTTTGCGGAGTCATGATCTCCAACTTCACATAAGGCTCTTCGATCTCTTGCCTTGCATTCGGTGGCGGCAACTCACTAGGGTTATCTACCATTAAAACTTCGCCTGTGTTCGTTGTCACCCGATAAATTACTGATGGCGCAGTCACAATCAAATCGAGATTGTATTCCCGTTCGAGACGCTCCTGCACGATCTCCATATGCAGCATTCCCAAAAATCCGCAACGGAAACCAAAGCCCATTGCGTTCGATGTTTCTGGCTCATAGTTCAGCGCCGCATCATTTAATTTGAGTTTTGTCAAAGCTTCGCGCAATTCCTCAAACTGATCGGCATCAGTGGGAAACATTCCGCAAAAAACCATCGGCTTGGCTTCTTCATAACCGGGGAAAGGCTCAGAAGCAGAATCGATCGCTGAAGTAATCGTGTCACCAACTCGCGCATGGGCAACCGTCTTAATTGCCGCAGCCAGATAACCCACCTCACCCGCATGTAATTCATCAACTTGGACTTGGCTGGGCGCTAATACACCAATCTCATCAATGACATATTCCTGTTCTGATGCCATAAATTTGATGCGATCGCCTTTTTTGACCGTGCCATCCATCACCCGAAAATAAACAATTACGCCACGATAAGCATCGTAATAACTATCAAAAATCAAAGCGCGTAACGGTTGATCGACCGTATCCTTGGGCGGCGGTACTTTTAAAACGATCGCCTCCAGAATTTCCCGAATGCCGATCCCCTGCTTCGCCGATGCGTGAATGGCATCGGCGCAGTCCAAACCAATTAACTGCTCGATTTCGGTAGCAATGCGTTCAGGATCTGCCCCTGGTAAATCAATTTTATTTAATACAGGCACAATTTCTAGATCATTTGCCAATGCTAAATAAACATTCGCCAAAGTTTGCGCCTCCACCCCCTGTGACGCATCTACCACCAGCAAAGCCCCTTCACAAGCCGCCAAACTCCGCGACACCTCATAGGAAAAATCCACATGTCCAGGCGTATCGATCAAATTAATCGTATATTCATCACCATTGAGCGCCACATATTTCATCCGAGCCGCTTGTAACTTGATCGTGATTCCCCGCTCTCGCTCTAAGTCCATATTGTCGAGAAACTGCGCTTTCATATCTCGATCCGCCACCGTACCTGTAAATTGCAACAAGCGATCGGCGAGAGTAGACTTACCATGATCGATGTGGGCAATGATCGAAAAGTTACGAATGCGAGAGACGGGTACGTTGGTCATAAAATGAAAACACTGCGAGACTGCTTGATCCTACATTAAATCAAAGCAATGTTAATAAACGTAACAATACCGATGTACTTAGTTTCCTACTTATAGGGCCTTGCGCTGCTATAGAATCCAAATAATTTTTTGAAAGCGCCGCTTTGCGGCACTTTCAAAAAATTATCTGGATTACTCAAACTCTCAATAGACTGTAATTTTATGGAAAAGAGGATAAATCTCATTCTGCGCCGACTAGCCTCTTTTCAAAAACTGTTTTTAAGGTTAGTGTACAAGTGCTAGTAAACTGGGTGAAATTTTGCCAAACATTGTGGCTAAATCTTCTAATTTCTCACATTACTTAGATTGTGAGTGATAATGGCTATATTAGTTTCATTTAAAAAATGAAACTTACTCGCTAGCCTGTTTATTCAGGAATAGCTGGCGCTTCTAAGATTAACTATGGTCAATGTAATTCAGCCAATGTAATTCAACCTAGCAAAAGACAGGAAGCCATTTCTATGTAAATTCAATTTCACCATACACAATAGTTACGCAGGGCAGAGTAAGCAATGAGTATAACAACCAATCGAGTTCGACTATATGAACTTTCACGAGAGTTAGATCTTGATACCAAAGATGTAATTTCCGTGTGCGAACAGCTAGATATAGTTGTCAAGAGTCATAGTAGTACAATTACAGAATCAGAGGCGGAAATGGTACGCACCAAAGCCCCTCAACATCAGCCCAAAGCCACCGAATCCAAGACTTTTGCAAAAAAGGCTCCCACAGTGGCAAAGACCAAAGAGTCCGAATCGCGCACTGCTAAGCAGCAAATCCTTGCAGTCACCAAGCCCACGATTCGGCTCAACTCCCCGCCGCCCTCTGCTAATGTAGAAGTCACAACTATTCTTAACTCACCTAATGAAGTCGTTGAGCCTAGCTCAGCACCCTCCCCTAAAACTGCTGTTACCAACCATTCCTTGCCCATGCCCCCTGCTTCTTCGTTAGTCAAGCCTCCCAGTCGTCCCTCTGTCTCAGAAGACGAACAGTCAGAAACTATACCTGCGCCCAAAATCGAATTGATCTCAGAAACAGTATTGCCCCTACTTGCAACTTCCCCAGCGATCAAAGAATCAAAATCAGTATCGCTACCAGAATCAGAATTAATTGCGCCGCCAACTGCACCCAAATCTAATGGAAAGGTGGCTGTGGCGATCGCCGCAAAAGTCTCAACTGATGAGCCTACAGCAAGGGTCAACCCTTCCAAACAAGCGCCCCCCCGCAAAGAGACTCCCAAAGCCGAGCGCCCCATTGCGCCGAAGCAAGCTTTGGTGAGCGTGTCGCCGCCTCAAGTCAAAGTGGTAGCCAAGCCTGCTGCGCCCGTAGCTCCATCAGAGCGCCCCAAGCCTACTGTTGCTGCTCTGCCGAAAGCCCCGATTGCGCCGAAGCCTCCTGCCGCAAGACCATCAGATGAGTCAAGGATCTCTGCTAAAGCTAGCCAAAGCGTGGCTGAGCAAGACAGGATCGATCAAATTGCGATCGAGGTAACTCCAGACACAGTTAAATTACCCAAGCCTGAACGACCAAAACTAAATAGACCTGCGGAACAACCTGCTCCTGCTATGGCTCCTACGGCGGCTCCTGCTGGCGGTAGACCCCAAAGCCGTGGGCCAAAATTGGTCAAAGACTCGGTATTGATCGAGCGCGGGATCACCGCTCCAACTGAGCCACCACACAATTTGCGTCCACCGATGCCCACTTTGATGCGTGCGCCTGAAAAGCCCGTCATCGCTGACAGGACTGGTAAAAAACCCGATGCAGCAGGCGGATTCAGTCCCCCCACATTGCCCGACCTTTTAGAAAAACCAACCCTACCCAATAAGGCTAACAAGCGCAAGGGTAAATCCAAGGAAGAAGAAGAAAAGGATTTACTAGAGCTTAAAGAAAAGAATCGTCTGAACAAGCCGAAGCGCTATCTGCGTGACTTTGCGGACGAAGATGATGATGACGCTAACGATGCAGCTAACGAGGCAGCTCAGATCAGTCTATCTCTAGCACGTCCAGCCGCTCGTCCTAAGGCTGTAGCCGCACCATCGAAGCCAACGATGGCGGCTGACATCAAGCCAACTCAGAAAGGTAAAAGATCTGCTCCTAGTCGCGATCGCCGCCATCATAATGTCGAAGTCATTGCCGAAAAGCCAACATCTGTACAAATCGAAGAGGGCATGACCGTTGCTGTACTCGCCAACCGCTTAGTGCTTTCTGAAACAGAAGTAATTCGCACCCTGTTTATGAAGGGGATCATGGCGAACATCAACCAAACCCTTGATGTAGGGACTGCCAAAATGGTCGCGACAGAATTGGGCTATGAAGTCCATGCCCCTGAAGTCGTCGAGCTAGCGCTGAAGACAGAGATGATCGAATCTGGTGACCTCGACAAACTCCAACGTCGTCCGCCAGTGGTTACGATTATGGGACACGTTGACCATGGTAAAACCACCTTACTTGATGCAATTCGCAAGAGCAAAGTCGCTCAAGGAGAAGCGGGTGGTATTACGCAACATATCGGTGCATATCATGTTGATGTTGAGCATAATGGTCAGAAACAACAGATTGTCTTCCTAGATACTCCAGGACACGAAGCATTTACAGCAATGCGTGCCAGAGGAACCAAGGTTACTGACATTGCGGTGCTAGTTGTAGCCGCCGATGATGGCGTGCAACCACAAACCATTGAAGCAATTAGCCATGCTCGTGCGGCGAAAGTGCCAATCGTGGTCGCCATTAACAAGGTGGACAAGATTGACGCTCAACCCGATCGCGTTCGTCAAGAGCTAACCGAGTACTCCCTTGTTGCTGAAGAATGGGGCGGCGACACGATCATGGTTCCTGTCAGTGCGATCAAGCGTGAAAACCTTGATACCTTGCTAGAAATGATCTTGCTGGTTGCTGAAGTCGAAGACTTGCAAGCTAACCCCAACCGTACTGCTAAGGGTACGGTCATCGAAGCTCACCTTGATAAAGCAAAAGGTCCTGTGGCGACATTGCTTGTCCAAAATGGGACACTGCGCGTTGGTGATATCTTCGTGGCTGGTGCAGCCTTTGGTAAAGTCCGCGCCATGGTGGACGATCGCAATGTGCGTGTGGACAAAGCTTCACCATCCTTTGCAGTCGAAGTCCTCGGTTTGGGCGATGTGCCTGCGGCAGGTGATGAGTTTGAAGTCTATCTGGACGAGAAACAAGCCCGCGCGATCGCCGATCAACGCACCATGGATCAACGTCAAGCTCGCTTGGTACAAGCAATGGCTTCACGCCGCGTCACCCTTGGTACTTTGTCCGAAAAGGTCAAAGAAGGCGAACTCAAGGAACTGAATATTATTCTCAAGGCAGACGTACAGGGCTCTCTCGAAGCAATTCTTGGTTCTTTGGCGCAGTTGCCACAACGCGAAGTTCAGTTGCGTATTCTCTTGTCAGCTCCAGGTGAAATTACCGAAAACGACATCAGTTTAGCCGCAGCTAGCTCGGCAGTTGTGCTGGGCTTCAATACCACCATGGCTCCAGGCGCAAGACAAGCAGCCGATGAGATGGGCGTTGACTTCCGTGATTACAACGTCATCTATAAGCTCTTGGAAGACATCCAAGATGCAATGGAAGGCTTACTTGATCCTGAGATGATCGAAGAATATCTCGGTCAAGCTGAAGTTCGCGCCGTCTTTGCCGTTGGTAAGGGTGCTGTGGCTGGTTGTTATGTTCAGAATGGTAAGCTGCTTCGCAACTGTAATGTCCGCGTCAAGCGTGGTAATGAGGTTGTGCATTCAGCCGTACTCGACTCGTTGCGACGAGTTAAGGATG
>JAJAZG010000388.1 GCA_026785865.1 Pseudanabaena sp. CAN_BIN31 | reverse complement strand
TGTGAAATTCTTCAATTTTCCATCGTTTGCGATAGATCGTTGTAATTTGCGTGTGCGTGAGTTTTAGGTTGCTAGTGACAAGATAAAGAATAGCAGTGCTGCCATCTTCGTTTACGAAGACTTGCTTAATCAGCGACAGGGGAAAAGTAACCCCTTCAAGATAAATTTTGATTTTGCTATCTAATTCTAAATTCACTGCTTCCAATGTCACATACTTACCATTGTCTTTGTCTTCAGCACTCAAAGCAATCTTACGATTGGTCTTCAAGGGCATCACAAAATGTTTACGTTGCCCTTGTTTCACAAAATTCATATTCTCAGCAGAAGCAAACCAAGCATCACAGAGTACATAGCGAAACTTTACTTGGTTTCTGACCGCTTGGGCGATCAAGGCTCGAAAATAATCGTTTTTTCCTATGGCACTCCTCCGTCTTGTCTTTCCTGTTTTTTCATCCACATAGTATTCCGTTTTTGTTATCAGTTGAAACCCAATCGGTAGTCCGATATCTTGACTGCTATACAAACTGGTAATAAAGTTGATGCCTTTCACTTGCCGATCTTTACTATGGTCATAGTGCCAACACACCTGTTCGTTTTCGTCTGTATAGGGTTTTTCCTCGATACTATCGTCAATAATCAGTACCCCTTCCTCACTTTCGATTTCTCTCACATATGGCTTTACCTTCACCCATAATTCGGCTGATGTTCTGGCTTTATGACTTAACCATTGGGTTACTTCGTCATGTCCTATTGCTCCTTCCAATAGTTTTGATAGTCCTGTTGCTGTTGTCGCACCGAACGAACTGATCAGATAGTCACTGTATAAATCCAACATATCTGCGTGCATGTTTTTATACCTTTCGCTATTCTTAATTTAGCTTTAGGAATAGTTATCCTTAAATCCTCCTCTAGTATACTCCTTTATACCCTTTTCCTGAAATGTTGATCCTTTGGATTTCTATCTGCGTAAGGTGAGATACTAAGTAATTGCTTTTGGGAATATTTTGAGGATGCGAAGCATCCTCAAAATATTTTATTGCATAACCAAAGCTTTGGGAATGGCGCTGATTAGCTTTTGGGTATAGGCTTGTTGAGGGTTGTTGTAGATCGTTTCGGCGGTGTCTAGTTCGACAATTTCGCCTTTATTCATGACCATAATGCGATCGCTCATAAATTTAACCACACCAAGATCGTGAGAGATGAAAATATAAGTTAATCCAAATTCTGCTTGGAGTTCCTTTAATAGATTAAGAACTTGCGCTTGCACTGATACATCGAGCGCAGATACAGGTTCATCAGCAATGATTAATTTGGGATTGAGAACTAAAGCTCTGGCGATACAAATACGCTGCCGTTGACCACCTGAAAACTCATGGGGATAGCGGCGCATCGCGCTTTTAGTCAAGCCAACTCGCTCTAGTAAATAGGCGACTCGCTCTTTCCTAGCTTCAGCTTGACGATAGCGTTGAAAGCGTTCTTGATGGCTGTGAACGATTAATGGCTCGGCGATCGCATCGCCGACACTCATCCGCGGATTGAGTGAGCCATAAGGATCTTGAAATATAACTTGGAGATCGCAGCGTAATTTTTGAAGGGATTCTCCCTTAATTTGCGAGATTTCCTGTCCTTCAAATTTGACAGAACCCATCACTCCATTAATCAAACCCAAAATCGCTCGACCTGTAGTTGTCTTACCGCACCCAGACTCTCCTACTAAGCCAAGAGTTTCACCGCGATAAACATTAAAACTAATATTATTGACGGCAACTAGATACCGTTTTTTTAGTCCTAAAACACTGCGAATTGGGAACTCGATTCTAAGATTTTGGACAGAGAGAATTGGGTCTTGTTTTTGCAATTCCTCTAACCGCGCCACAATTTCTTCAGGTGGTACAACTTCCAAATAACGAGAGTCGCTGGGTGATTTCTCAACCATTTGTCCGTTTTGAATTTCCATAAAATCGCTGACTGTTGGCAATAATCGCAACTGGCGATCGCTTTGGGGACGACAAGCGATTAAACCTTTAGTATAGGGATGTTGGGGTGTTTGGAAGATGGTTTGAGTATCTCCAGATTCGACGACTTCGCCTTGATTCATGACGATCGCCCGATCAGCAATTGTCCCTAAAATCCCTAAATCATGGGTAATGAAAATCATCGACATCTGACGCGATCGTTGAATCTCTTTGAGCAATTCCAAAATTGTCGCTTGCACAGTCACATCGAGCGCCGTTGTCGGCTCGTCCGCAATAATCAATTGGGGATTGCAGGAAATCGCCATCGCAATCATCACGCGCTGCAACTGACCGCCCGAAAGTTCGTGGGGATAGCGTTCGATTAATTGCTCAGGGTTGGGTAATTGAACCTCGTTAAATAGCTGAATTGTGCGTGTCTCTGCTTCCTGTTGCGAAACCTGTTGATGCAATCGAATCGCCTCGATCACCTGATAGCCGCAAGTAAACAAGGGATTGAGCGATGTCATCGGTTCCTGAAATACCATCGATATGCGATCGCCCCGATATTTCAGCATTTTTCGCGGTGATACCCTCACCAGATCAAGCGGTGACTCGCCGCTAGGTCGAAATATAACTTCCCCATTCGTGATTTTGCCAGATTCACCCAACAAGCCCATAATTGCCAAAGCTGTTGCTGATTTGCCAGAGCCAGACTCGCCCACGATACCAAGGGTTTGACCTTGAGCTAGATCGAAGGAAATATTTTTGACAGCATGGACAAGTCCCTCATCACCTCGAAAGGTAACCTGTAAGTTACGCACCGATAGTAATAAATCTTCAGTCTGGGCGGCGGCTTGTGACATAAATTATGGCTTGACAGGTTAAGGATTATTATAGGAGAACTCTAAGCGCTCTCTTATAATAATCCCTAAATTAATATGCGTCTTCCTTACTCGCAACTGCCTACACCCGATCGTGATCGCGCTGCTTTTATTGCTAGTGACGCGGTGGTGATTGGCGATGTGCATCTTAGCGATCGCGTAAATATTTGGTACAAGGTCGTGATTAGAGCCGATGTAAATCGCATCGATATTGGTTACTGCACGAATATTCAGGATGGGGCGATTTTGCATGGTGATCCCGATCAGCCTTTGGTAATTGGTGAATATGTGACGATCGGACATCGGGCGGTGATTCATTGCGCTGAAATTGGGCGCGGCTGCCTGATCGGTATGGGCGCAATCCTATTAGAAGGTGTGAAAATTGGCGCGGGGAGTATTGTCGGCGCGGGGGCGGTGGTGACGAAAGATGTGCGTGCGGGTGTGGTGGTGGCGGGTGTACCTGCGAAGGTAATGCGCGAGTTGTCAGAACAAGAGCAACAAGAGGCGATCGCTCATGCTGAGAATTATTATCAGCTTTCGCTATTGCATTCCAAATAGTTAATCGACAAATAAAAAGCGGCACATTGCGTCGCTTTTTATTTGTCGGTTACAAAAATATTGGATTTGGTTTCATCGCAAAGCGCTGTAACAGAAAAGAAATTACTTCACAAACAGCATTTCTTGGTATGTGGGCAATGGCCAAAGATCATCAGCAACTTCACCTTCCAACGCATCGACAGATTCGCGGACTTTATCCATTAAAGGACGCACAGTCTTAGAAAGGAACTGCATATGTTCTTCGGGAGAAGCGAAATCATGCTTCTTCATAGTATCACTGAGCTTGCTAACTCCATCGATCGCCAACTTCGTCAGAGAAGCAACTTTTTCGAGGCTTTCTTTATCAAACTCAACGCCGACCTCTTTTAAGCTGAGCGCAGTATTGCTGAGGTCAGCAAGATAACGGGTTGCCGCAGGATAAATCAAAGTTTTCACCATGCTGACAACGAGCTTAGCTTCGACTTCAATCGAGAGAATGTACTGCTCGGCGTAGGTTTCAAAGCGGCTAGCTAGCTCAACAGGGGATAAAACTCCCATCTTGTCAAACAATTCTTCGATGTAAGATTCCTTGAGAACTGGCAAAGCATCGGCAGTGGTGCGGAGGTTGGCTAAACCGCGTTCGACGGCAAGTTTATGCCATTCTTCAGAGTAGCCATTACCATTGAAGACGACTGCGCCATGCAATTCGATTACTTCTTTGAGAACAATACCAATGGCTTCATTTAACTTGGAACCCTTAGCAATTTCGCTCTCAAGGCGTTCTGCCATCCAGTTGAGTGACTCCGCCAAGATCGTATTCATCGCGACTAGAGGGCCAGCCACAGATTGATTGGAACCGACAGCGCGAAACTCAAAACGATTGCCTGTGAAAGCAAAGGGCGAAGTACGGTTGCGATCGCCTGGGTCTTTAGGCAATACGGGTAAAGTATCTACACCAATATTGAGATGACCTCTGACCGTAGAACTCTTGAGGTCGCCTTGACGAATCTGTTCAAATACATCCTCAAGCTGCGAACCTAAATAAATGGAGATAATCGCAGGAGGCGCTTCGTTTGCACCTAGGCGGTGATCGTTGCCAGCAGTTGCCACGACTGAGCGCAAAAGAGAACCATATTTGTGAACGCCGCGAATGATTGCACCACAGAAAACTAAGAACTGAGCATTGGCGTGGGGAGTATCACCAGGATCGAGCAGGTTGCCTTGAGTGGCGTTGCCAACTGACCAGTTAACATGCTTACCAGAGCCATTGATACCTGCAAAGGGTTTTTCGTGAAGCAAGCAGATAAATCCATGCTTTTTGGCAGTAGAACGCAACATCGTCATCAGCATTTGCTGGTGATCAGTGGCAACGTTAGCCGCTTCAAAGTTTGGAGCAATTTCAAATTGACCAGGGGCAACTTCGTTGTGACGAGTCTTTGCAGGAATTCCGAGGCGGTAGAGGCGCTCTTCGACATCTTGCATAAAGACTTGAACACGTTCAGGGATTGCACCAAAGTAATGATCATCAAATTGTTGACCCTTAGCCGATGGTTTACCGAATAGGGTACGACCTGTGAGCAGAATGTCAGGACGAGCATTGGCAAAATTGGTATCGATTAAGAAATATTCTTGTTCAGCACCACAGCTAGAGATGACAGGATCAACTTCTTTTTCGCCTAAAAGTTTTAAAACTTTAGTGGCAGCTTTGCTCATGGCTGCATTTGATCGCAATAATGGGGTTTTCTTGTCTAGGGCTTCGCCAGTCCAAGAGATGAAAACTGTAGGAATACAGAGGGTTGAGCCGTTATCTGTTTCGAGGATGTAGGCAGGACTGGTGATATCCCATGCTGTGTAACCGCGTGCTTCAAAAGTAGAGCGAATGCCACCATTTGGGAACGAAGAACCGTCAGGCTCGCCTTGGATGAGCAGCTTACCTGCAAATTCGGAAATTGCCGAACCGTCGCTCTGGACAGAGATAAAGCCATCATGCTTTTCGGCGGTGGCGTTGGTCAAGGGATAAAAGACGTGAGCGTAGTATAGTGCGCCTTTGGAAATCGCCCAATCTTTCATTGCTAGCGCGATCGCATCAGCGACTGAGCTATCAAGAGGTTCCCCAGTTTGAATTGTTTTCTTGACTGATTTAAAGACTGTTTTGGGTAGACACTCTTGCATCTTGCTCAGAGTGAACACATCGGTTGCCCAAATCTCTTCCAAGCGCTTCGGTGCTTTTTTAGGCATTGGCTCACGATTGGTGATCTGATAAATAGCTTGAATGCGCGACTCGTTTCCGCTCATGATCGTTTTAGGAATTATGGTTGATTTATCACAATCATACTCAATATATATTTATCAAATGGCTAAAAAAGATACCGAATTGATCGCACCTAGTAGGTATAAAAGCGCACAAAAATATAACAAGTAGATAGGCACAAGAAAGCCCAAAAAGCTGTAGCGCACGCGCAGGGTGCGCTACAGCTTTTTGGGCTTTAAGGGTTATGCTTATGGGTTTATAGTGGGTTTTTAAAGTTATGAACGCGATCGCCATCGATTTTGGTAGTAGCAACACGGTAATTGCCCGATGGAATATTGCCACGAATCAGCCTGAAACCTTGGATTTTGATAATCTCAATCGTCCTGCACCTCTAAATTGTCTTGTGCCGTCGCTACTATATGTGCAGAATGCTCAAGCCGAAATGGTCGAAATTGGTCAGCGCATTATTGATAAGGGCAGAGATCGTTCCCAGCCGAGACTATTTAACCAAATCAAGCGGCGGCTAGCTGCCAAGGTGCAGTACATTCCGACACTTGATGGCATTAAAATTACGCCTGAATGGTTAGGCAATCAGTTTTTGCGTGAGCTTGCCAAGGAAATGCGATCGCAACAGATATTTCCATCAGAAATAATTTTGACTGCGCCAGTGCAAGCTTATGAGAAATATTTGCGTTGGCTAGAGGATTGTAGTACTGAGATATTCACGCCGAATTTGCCAACCTTACAAGCTCCTCGAATTAGAATCCTTGATGAACCGACGGCGGCGGCTTTAGGATATGAGGCGATCGCCCCTAGTGCATTGGTATTGGTAATTGATTTTGGTGGTGGCACATTAGATTTATCGTTGGTGCGCTTGCCTAAAAGCGAGAACGTGGACAAATGGGGAGAGCAGATCGGCGTAAATCGCAATGAATGGACAGAACACAAGGCGGAGGCGATCGCTAAAACTGGTTATACAATCGGCGGTGAAGATATCGATCAATGGTTAATTCAAGACTATTTAGAAAGCCGTGAAGCTGTGAATGGCAGCGATGAAGTAAAAAATATAGGCATTCTTAAATTGTTAATGGAACGGATTAAAATCAAACTTTCGGAAGCAGAAATAGCTTCAGAAGTCTTCTTTGATATAACTACTCAATCGGCAACTGAAATTACTTATACAAGTCAGCAATTAACCCAATTACTAGAACGCAAAGGCTTTTATCGGGTTCTTCAATCAGCGATCGATGAATTAATTAACCGTGCTTTTAATAAAGGGATTCTCAAAGGTGATCTAAAAACTATTCTCTTAGTCGGTGGTTGTACACTGATTCCATCAGTTCGATCATTTGTTGAAAATTATTTTAAAATGGGAAAGGTATATAGTCACAAGCCATTTGAAGCGATCGCCCACGGTGCATTGATGCTCAGTCAAGGCGTAAGTGTTCAAGATTATCTCTTCCATTCCTATGCGATTCGCTACTGGGATCGCGCCATGGAACAATGGAAATATCAACCCCTATTTCGGCGCGGTCAAGTCTATCCCACTCGCCGACCTGTAGAGTTATTACTGAGAGCGACTCAACCCGATCAGCATGAAATTGCGCTGACTATCGGCGAACTCGAAAACCGTCCTACAGGTGCAGCAGAAGTAAGCTTTGATGGCGATCGCATTGTCATGCAGTTTGACCAAAAAGCTCAAGAAACTTTTCAACCTTTACAAGCTGATGTTAATGGCGAAGGAATGCCACAGGCGATCGCGATCCTCGATCCGCTTGGTCAACCCGACTGCGATCGCTTGAAAGTTTTATTTAGCATTAGTAAAAATCGCGAGTTACTGGTGACAGCGATCGATCTACTCACGCAACGTAACTTATTAACTGATTATCCTGTCGCAAAATTGCACTAAGTA
>JAJAZG010000387.1 GCA_026785865.1 Pseudanabaena sp. CAN_BIN31 | reverse complement strand
GGGTAGAATCGGCACTCATGAAACGCCTCTGGTTAATGAACTGATTAAGCAGCAGAAAGTAAGTATGTTTGACGTTCCACTAGACGAACTCAATGATTATACCTATAGCCATCGTCAACTGGTTCAGATTGAATACACGCAAAAAAACAAAGAATGGATTTCTGAACATCTTCCTAAGATCGTACAGCAGGTTACATATCCCATTCACTTTGTCGATTTTGAAACCTCGCGCATGGCGATCCCCTATCGTGCGGGAATGCGAACCTATGAGCAGGTAGCTTTTCAGTGGAGTTGTCATACAATCACCGAGCCAGATGCGCCCCCAATTCAGACTGAATGGCTCGATCTCGAAAATACTTTTCCAAATTTCCAATTTGCCGAATCCCTGATGGAATGTTTAGGCGATCGCGGCACAGTCTTAACATGGGCAACCCACGAAAATAGCGTGTTGCGCGATATCTATTATCAAATGGAAACCTATGATTATCAAAATCCCCAACTGCAAATATGGCTAGCTAATACCGCCAAACTTGGTACTAAGGGCAAATCTCACTTAGTCGATATGAATGCGCTCACACTCAAGCATTATTTTCATCCATTAATGAAAGGACGAACTTCGTTAAAATGCGTTTTGCCTGCGGTCTGGAAAACCAATCCCTATTTACACGAAATTCCTTATTTCAAAGAATACTATTGCGATCGCGATGGTGAAATTCTTAGTCCCTATGATGTTTTATCACAGTTGCAAATCGGCGATCGTATTCAAGTTGTTAATGAAGGCGCTGGAGCCATGCTTGCCTATCAAGATCTAATGTATGGCGAAAATCGTGATCATGGTCTTGAAAGTCAATTAATGCGATCGCAGTGGAAAGAACTGCTCTATCAATATTGCCGCCTTGACACCATGGCAATGGTGATCATCTGGACGCATTGGCAAAATTTGTGCCGCAAGTTTTAAACCAAATAAAAAAGCAACGACCCATAGGGTCGTTGCTTTTTTATTTGGTTTTTATTTTTTGCCGCCGCCTTGATTTTTAAGACGATAGGTAATGCGTCCCTTGGTGAGGTCATAAGGTGTTAGCTCAACCTTAACGCGATCGCCTGGCAAAATCTTGATATAGTTCCGACGGATCTTGCCCGAAATGTGAGCAAGTACATTAAAGCCATTATCGAGCGTAACCCGAAACATAGCATTAGGAAGGGACTCAGTTACTGTCCCTTCCATTTCAATAGAATCTTCTTTTGACAAACAAACTCTCCAAAATTTAGTATAAGTTCTCTATTTTTAATTAAATAATTTCATCAAGCGTTACTTCATGAAATTATCACCATAAGCTGATCGGCATTTAAAATGCATATCAAGAACCAGAAGATGATTATGCCGCGCGAAGCGCGGCATAATCATCTTGCAACTTAAAGACGCATCAGCTTATCTATGCAAGAAATTTTTTGATTGCTTCAGTTACTTCTGGCATAGACGGTGTGCCATCAATTTGCTCAACTTTATCTCCATAAAATTCTAGCAAAGGTCTGGTTTTGGCATTGTACTCTTCCAGCCGATTTTTGATGACCTCCTCAGTGTCATCAGCACGCCCTTGATCGATCGCCCTTGCTAAGAGGCGCTCGATCAAAAACTGGTCTGGCACATCCAGATTAATCACCGAATCATACGGCTGATCGATCTCGGCTAGCAAAGTATCCAATGCTTCGGCTTGCGCGACAGTACGCGGAAAGCCGTCCAAGATCCAACCCACTTCAGTGTCAGGTTGACGCAGACGAGACTCAATCACCTCGATCACGACCGCATCTGGTACAAGCCGACCTGAATCAGTGAAGGATTTAACCTTCAGTCCCAACTCCGTCTCTTGCTTAATTTCAGCCCGAAAAATATCACCAGGCGCAATCTTCGGCACTTGCCAAGCATCAGCTAAAATCTCGCCTTGAGTACCTTTGCCAGCACCAGGAGGGCCCATCAAAATCACTCTGGGCATTACTGTTTCACCATGCCTTCGTAACGCTGAGAGATCACATAGGTTTGGATTTGTTTCGAGGTTTCGATCGCCACACCAACCAAAATCAACAACGAAGTCGCACCGATACCGCTAAATGTTGAGACTCCTGTAGCTTTTTCGAGCGCAGTAGGAATAATCGCAATTCCGCATAAGAACACAGAACCCAGCAAAGTTAAGCGGGTCAGAATACGACTAATATAATCCGATGTTGCTGTACCTGGGCGCACCGTAGGAATACTGCTACCCATTTTCTTCAGATTTTGCGATAACTCAACAGGGTTTAGAACCAAAGTCGAGTAAAAGAAGCTAAACCCAAGAATTAGCAAAATATATACAGGAATATAACCAGCGCCACTAGGAGAAACCCAAGTCGCGATCGCCACAAACACTGGATTATTCACACTTTGACTCAAGTAAGCAGGCAAGATCATCACCGATGAGGCGAAAATAATTGGCATAACGCCGCCTTGGTTTAAGCGCAAAGGCAAATAAGAAGCTTGCTCACGGTAAAGCTTGCGACCAACTTGACGACGTGCCGAAATAATCGGAATTCGTCGCGTTCCTTCCTGCACAAAGACAATGCCCACAATCATGACCAAGAAGATCACAAGTAGCAAGATTACGCCGCCAACTCGTGAGCTATCTTTTTGAGCAAGGGCGATCGTGTCGGCTAGCGAACTTGGTAAGTTGGCGACAATACTAATGAATATCAGTAAAGACGCGCCATTACCAACCCCTTTTTCGGTAATTAGTTCACCAGCCCACATCACAAACATTGAACCTGCGGCAAGGGCCACAGTTGTTTGAAAAATAAAGCTAGAAAAAATCACCCGACCGTCGCCAATCGTGATCCAATTCGAGCTTGCCTCAGACAGCACGCCAGAGTTCTGCACCCAAACTCCTAAACCCCAACTTTGAATCGTCCCCCATACAAACGCAACGTAGCGAGTGTATTGAGAAATTTTTCTG
>JAJAZG010000386.1 GCA_026785865.1 Pseudanabaena sp. CAN_BIN31 | reverse complement strand
GTTCCTGCCGATCGCGAATATCAACTCAAGCAGCGATCGGCGCGTTATCGCGAACTCAGCGAAGCCTATGATACTGACTCACAGGCAAATAACTTTCGGGTATGGGTGGCTTGGGATGCTTGCGTGACTTTTGATGAACCACTCAGAACTGATTATTTACGGCAGTTGCCCCATTTTCAGGGGATGCCCCTTGAGCCACAGACTGACGCTGGAGTTTTTCGGGAAGAATATGTGCGAATGCTCGATCGCGAGTGGGAGCGTCAAACTCAAAAGGCTTTTCGAGCAGGGAAGGGGATTAGTCTCGTTGATGTCTATTACCGATGGGGCTTAGAAGATATTCAGCAGGGATTTCCGCAGGATGCGCTGGAGTCATTTCGCCAAGCACTGAAACTCAATCCCGAGTTTATTAAGGCTTATTTGGGCTTAGGCGATGCCCATGTGAATTTGCGGGAATATGCTAAGGCTGTGGGGGACTATGGCAAAGCGATTTCTATGCGTCCTGATAAGGCGAGGCTTGCCTATTACAAGCGCGGCGAAATTAATTTTTTGTTGGCGCAGTTGCAGCAAGCGATGGCAGATTTTCAAGCCGCGATCGCCATTGATCCTAACTATACCGATGCTCATATGTCTTTGGGCAATACTTATTTCAAGCTCAAAAGTTTTGAACAGGCGATCGCTTGCTATAGTCGCGTTTTGGAAATTAGTCCCGAACTTGACTTGGCAGTATATCGGCGGGGGCGATCGCATTACATTCTCAAAGAATTTCCCGAAGCGCTTCGGGACTTTAGCCACGCGATCGAGTTGCAGCCTAGCAATGTCGATGCTTATTACTATCGCGGCTTGACCTATTCCCAGCCTGATATTACCGATGAAACTCTCTCTGGTGATGATTTACGGAAGGCGATCGTCCTTTATCAAACTCAAGGTAAGCCCGACAAGGCAAAAAAAGCTAAAGAAGTTTTAGAAACCCTTGAAATCGATTCTCTGCCTAAGTCAAGACCAAGAAGTAACTATGCGATCGCCCCTTCAGGCTTTTCGCCAGTAGTAAACACTCCTTTGACTATAGCTCTTGCATCAGAAGCGATCGCTACACCGTTAGCTGTTGGTACAAGTACCGATGACAATGATGATGAAACTAGCGAAATAATTGTTGAAATTCAGCCCATGCCTAATGAAATTGCCATTTCCAACGCAGAAGCCGCTATATCTGATTTAAAAGACGCGATCGAGAAGATTGTGGAGGTTGAGAGAATTGTCGAAAAGATCGTGGAAGTTGAAAAGATTATCGAGGTCGAAAAGATTATCGAAGTCGAGAGACTTGTTCAAGTTGAAAAGATCGTTGAAGTCGAGAGGGTTGTCGATCGCGTAGTTGAGAAATTTGTCGATCGCGTAGTTGATCGCATTGTCGAAAAGCCAATTCCTTTCTCCATCCAAGATCCTACCACTGCTGAAAAACTAGCAATGATTTCAGTGATGGCACAATATATGCGCGATGGCTGGTTAGTGCGATCGGTTGACAAGTCCCTAGTTGGCTATGATCTCGAATGCTCCAAAGATGACCTTTGCGAAGCGGTGGTGATTAAAAGCTTTACGAGCGATCGCGAGTCTTTTGCCATTTCGGCGATCGAGATTGAAAATGCGCGTAGTAATAAAGATTTCGTATTGTGGGTAGTAAGCGGCGCAGCCGAAAGTCCAGAATTACGATGTCTGCGTGGACGCGAACTATTTGAGCAATTCGACCTCGATCCGCTTGCCTTCGCAGCCAGAGTTCGACAAGCCGCAGTTCAGTTAGAATTTGCACCAGTTTCTCTTGCGATCCCTCAATTTGAGCAGTAAATTTATTGTGAGTAAAGCCTGAATCAATTGCATTACATTCAGTTAGTGACGTTAAGAATATGTTAATGGAAGCACAAGCAAGTTTATTTGGCTTGGACAATTCAAATCGAGATTTTACTAAAGCAGATGCTTGGGGTAAAAATCAATTTAATTCAAGTTTTCCAGCCGCTTTATCCTGTTATCTTGATCATCAAGGACTCGCTGCTAATTACATATCCATCACAAATCAAAAGTTTGGGATAAATTTAATTGATATTTCCAGTATTTTTGGGATTAAGCCTAATGAAATAAACACGTATTTTGCTTTTGAAGCACAATATACGCCGTTTCAAAAATATGTGATTGGGACTCTACCTAGAACTGATTTAGTAATTCAAGATAGTTTTACGGGGCAATGTTTACGAGGCTTAGAAGTCAAATTAACTGCATTACCCGATAACACTACTTGCAACTTAAGTGATGATAAATTTGGCTCTGAGATTGTCGTCAGACCTGACACAATAGTATATTTAGCAGCTAGTATAGTCAGCAAAAATATTGAGATAGTTAGACAACATATTGAAAGTAGTGCTGTATTTATTGAGAACTGGTCAGATGCTAGAGAAGTAATTGTTAGTATTACAAAAATTGTTGGCTGTATCTCTGATATCAGTATTGATATTGAGAAAAATCAATCTCCATTTCTTTTACATCCAATTTGGAAGACTATTGGAAAGTCACCAAAACTTTCAGAGAATTGTCTTGATGTTTTTGTGTGGAGTGATGCTGCCTTTGCTTGGTTTATATCACAAGTATCTAAAAATGATAATGCAGCAACTCAAATAACACGCCAAACTAGAACAAGTATTTGGCTATATAAAATGCTTTTAGATATCTGTAATCATGGCAGATGTGACTATAAAGATATTATTGATAAACTTTCTTATAATACTAGAAATGATAAAGCTTTTGCTTCCGCAGGAAATATAACAAACCCCTATATGTCATGTGTCAACTTGACATCTCCCAGAATTACAAAAGACGAAATCAAAAATATTATTTTGGGCGGCGGTCAAAATCTGCTAAGTCCAGAACGTAGATTTGATGCGATTATTTTCAATTCTCCAGAGTTATTCTCATGATTACTGCTGTTGATTTGTTTAGTGGTTGTGGTGGCTTGTCTCTTGGTTTTCAGAAAGCAGGAATTAATATTTTAGCGGCTATTGATAACTGGGATATTGCGCTAGATATTTATAGAGAAAACTTTAATCATCCAGCTATTCAACAAGATTTATCGGATGAAGTTACCTCAATTAAAATAATTCGTAAATTTGCACCAGAGATGATTATTGGTGGATCTCCATGCCAAGATTTTTCAAGTGCTGGTAAACGTAATTTAAATGGCGATCGCGCAAATTTAACTCACAACTTTGCAAATATTGTCTGTGAAATCAAACCTAAATGGTTTGTGATGGAAAATGTGCGGAGAATCACTAAAAGCTCGATTCTTTCGCAAATATCGGAACAGTTTATAAGGTTTGGTTATGGTTTATCTAGTATTGTGTTAGATGCTTCTCTCTGTCATGTACCACAGACGCGATCGCGTTTTTTCTTAATTGGTGAACTTGACGGTAAACAAGATGTTTTAGTTGATTTATTTAAGTCTAATTTATCAAATAAACAAATGACAATTAGAGATTATCTTGGAGATAGTTTAAATCTACAGTATTATTATCGACATCCTAGAAGTTATGCACGTAGGGGGATTTTCTCAATTGATGAGCCAAGTCCAACCATCAGGGGTGTTAATCGTCCAATACCTATAAATTATAAATTGCATAGTGGCGATCCTCATGATATTGATATTTCGACTATTAGACCTTTATCAACAATAGAAAGAAGTTATCTGCAAACTTTTCCCGAATCATTTAAATTTTTTGGAACGAAGACTAATTTAGAACAGATGATTGGCAATGCGGTTCCTGTGAATTTAGCCTTTTTTGTAGCTTCAACTATTTTAAAATACATCAAAAAATAAATTGATACTCAAAGTTTTTTGATAGTAATATAACTCAAACACTAAAGTATATATTCAATTTTTTTAACTTGATTAAAATATATTTTCTTACTGCTAAGTAACTTCTGATAAATATCATTAACAATAGGAGCTAACTGTTTTAAACCCAGTTGAGATTTAATGTAGTTTTTCAATGTTTCTTCAGCTTTAGGTCTACAATTTTTATCAATTAGTGAAAGTTTGTTAATTATCATTGTGTAAGTATCTTCTAACGACATAGTTTCATCCCAAACTAAACCTTGAGATTGTGTTATTAAGGAAATATCTTCGCTACGTTTACAAAATATTTTTTGACTCTTCAAATAAGCAATGAGTGGATCAAATCCTGTGTCCTTAGAAATAATATGAAAGAAAGCATCGGAATCTTTTTGAGTCAATCTTCCTAACACAAATGTGATGTGGAAATCAAGAGCATTTTTGCCACTACCATTTATTTGAATCCATTCAACTTGCCCCCCTAAATCTTGAGATTTTAAGACCAATTCAATAGGTATCTTAGTTTGGTTTGTACCAACAAATATTTTGATATAAAAATTTTTGCCTTTGATAGAATTCAAATCAATATTTTGTACATTTTCAAAGTCAACTAAAATATAATTATTCTTCATAACAAGGTAATTACTAATATCGTTCATAAAAATGAATGTCTTTATTCTTAGTGAAGTTTGCCATTAGATGGATTCTTCCTCAATTAATTCTTCGTGCTCTATAGTTTACACATAGTTAAGTATTTATACTACTGAATTTTTTGCTGTTTTTAAGTCTATCTCTACCCAACTTTTTTAAGATTGCTATATTATGGGGAAATCGAAGCCAGTATCAGAGATCAAGTTTTATGACGCACAAATCTTGGGATAGTTATTTAGAATCAACTTTAGAATTAGGTTTCTGGGATGGAGATAGTGACAAATCGAAAAAGCACAAGTCTTTTCACCTGCCAGGGGCAAAGCCACACTACAACCCCGATCGCCCTGGACAGGTTGAGCATATTGCTTTAGATTTGGTGCTGGATATTCCTCAGCAAGCGATCGCAGGTACTTGCAAGATTCGGCTGCGTCCTGTGCGCGATGGTGTCACCGATCTGACTTTGGATGCGGTAGATTTGCGGATTGATCATGTCAATGTTAGTTCTCAGATAGAAGCTAAGCCCGATCCTGATAAGACTAAATGTAAGTTTGATTATGACGGCGAGGTTCTCAAGATTTATCTAAATGAGCCAACTCAAGCGGATGTGCCGATTGAAATTGCGATCGCCTATGCGGCTGAGCAACCTCAACGCGGTATTTATTTTGTGAAGCCAACTGAGCATCAGCCCAATAAACCCACGCAAGTTTGGACGCAAGGTGAAGATGAAGACTCGCGCTATTGGTTCCCTTGTTTCGACTATCCTGGACAGTTGGCGACTTCCGAGATTCGGATTCGGGTTCCGAAAGAATTGATCGTGATCTCTAATGGGGAATTGATTGAAGTTAAGGATCAGAAAAAAGAGAAGATTTATCATTGGTCGCAAAAGGAAGTTCATCCCAGTTATTTGATGACCCTCGCGATCGGTGATTTTCTTGAAGTTAAGGATGAATGGGAAGGGAAGCCTGTTACTTATTATGTCGATAAGTCGCGCACTGCCGAAGAAGCGATTTTGACAATGGGCAAAACGCCGCAAATGATCGAATTTTTCAGCGAAAAATATGGCTATGATTACGCATTCCCTAAATATGCTCAAGTCTGCGTTGCTGATTTTATTTTCGGCGGCATGGAAAATACTTCCACAACGCTGCTAACCGATCGCTGTGTATTGGATCAGAGGGCGGCGATCGATAATCGCTCTAGCGAAAGTCTGGTTGCTCATGAGTTGGCGCACCAATGGTTTGGCGATTTGGTAGTGATTAAGCATTGGTCACACGCATGGGTAAAAGAAGGCGCGGCAACCTATGCCGAAGTTCTTTGGACAGATCATGAATATGGAGCCGAAGAAGCGGCTTATTACTTGTTGGGTGAGGCGCGGCGTTATATTTCTGAAGATAGAGATCGCTATCGTCGTCCGATGGTCACCCATGTTTATCGTGAAGCGATCGAGCTATACGATCGCCATATCTACGAAAAAGGCGGCTGTGTTTACCACATGTTGCGGACTGAACTAGGCGATGATTTGTTCTGGAAAGCGATTCATCATTTTGTGCGGACTAATGCTCATAAGACGGTTGAGACAATTGATTTATTGAGAGCGATCGAGGATGTCACAGGTAAAAACTGTATGTTTCTCTTCGATCAATATGTATTTCGTGGCGGACATCCTGAATATAAGCTGGGCTATAGCTGGGATGGTGACAACAATTTGGCGAAAGTCACAGTTTCCCAAACTCAAGATGAACTCTTTGACTTAAAGATTCCGATTGGCTTTGGTTTTGAAGAAATTTCGGAATCGCAAGTTTTCACAGTGCGTGTATTTGAAAAAGAGCAAGCTTTCTATTTCCCACTGAAACAGAAACCCAAATATATTAGTTTTGATCGCGGTAATAACTATCTCAAACAAGTCACCCTCGAATATGGTGTTGCCGAACTCAAAGCTGGATTGCAATTTGACCCCGATCCGATCGCCAGAATTCAATGTGCGGAAGCATTAGCGAAAAAGAGTGGTTTAGAAGCGGTGAAAGCTCTCGGTGCAGCACTTCTATCCGAATCTTTCTGGGGCGTGCGCGTGGAGATTGCTGAAAATCTTGCCTCGATTAAACTCGATCAAGCCTTTGAAGCTTTGGCTAAAGGTTTAGAAGATCCCGATGCGAAAGTGAGAGCATCGGTGATGACAGGCTTGGCACAAAATAAAGTGCAGAAGAGTTTGGATTTAATCAAGCCATTCATCAAAAAAGGCGATCCTAGTTACAATGTCGAAGCCACCGCAGCCAGACTAGTCGGTGGATTGGCGGCGGCTTTGAGTCCAGAGCGCGAACCTTCTAAGGTGGTGAAGCTATTACAGACGGTTCTCAAAGAGAGATCAGGTTGGAATGAAGTCGTGCGTTCGGGCGCGATCGCAGGTTTAGCCAAACTCAAGGATTCTGATGAGGCTTTAGAAACAGTTCTTAAATACACTGAGCCTGATGTGCCGCAACCTTTGCGTTTAGCCTCAATCCGAGCCTTGGGCGCGATGGGTAAATCACAAACCAAACCCAAAACCGAACAGATTCTCAATCGTTTACAAGTCATCTCCCAAGAAGTATTTTTCTTGACGCAGATGGCAGTTGTCGGCGCTCTTGGTCAAGTCGATAGTGCTGGGGCGATCGGGGTGTTGCGATCGCTGTCTGACTCCACGCCCGATGGCAGAGTCCGCCGCGTCGCTGATGAAGCCGTACAACGAGTCCAAAAGGCGATCGGTAAGGATGCAGGCTTAAAGCAATTGCGCGAAGAACTCGATCAAGTGCGTAAGGATAATCAAGATCTCAAGAGTCGGCTGGAGGCGATCGAGGCAAAAGCTAAACCGTAGCTAAACAAGGGGCTTAAGCCCCTTGTTTGAATTGTTTGACAAACTGAGCGACGCTTTTAATGAGCTTTGTAAGTGCCATTTAGACGAGTATCATAATCCTTCGAGCCATTGGCAATAACTCCAAACATAACAATTGGTGAGTTTTTAAGTAGCTGCATAGCTTCATTTAGGGTAGAACCCTTAGTTTTATCCAAGCCAACTACCATGATAATACCGTCAGTTTCCGAAGCAATCAACTTAGCGTCAACCATACCTATTAATGGAGGCGTATCATAAATCACCAAATCATACTCCCTTCCCAGTGAAAGATTAGACGTTGCAGCGCGGAGCGCCGCAACGCTAATTCTTGGGTTTTAATGTCTATTTTTATACTGGGAAGGGACTAAGTAGTCAAATGTTGGTATATGGCGATCGAAAAGACTCTAAAAAGATCGATGTAATGTAATAAGACTGCATAGAACTAGACTGTGGGTCTAAATTCTTTGGCGATCGATTTATCCGAGATTTAAAATTTATATTTTTTGTTAATTTTTCGATAATGTTTGGAGTTTCATTCTCGATTAAATTTCGATTGAATGGAACCACTCCTAAAACCTCATCTAGGGCTATATCAGAATCCAAATCTGCATTAAACGGAATCACTCCTAAAATAGGCAAGTTTGCTATATCTTTTACTTCATCTGGTGTCCGTAATAGATTGCTCAACTTGTCCAGCAACAAAACAATTCCAGCCCCCAGCAATAGTCCTAGTATTCCACCTAGTACGCCATTTCGTTTGACATCAGCGTTAAAAGGAATAGCGCCAATTCAAAGGTTTAGAGCGATCGCCTCTTTTGGCATTATGCAACTTCGGCGGGTTCCCTAACCTCTGCGAGATTGCCAACTCGAATTCCTTCCATTTCTTCTAGCACTTGCAGATATTGACCTGTAATTAATCTAGCACCACGGCGATGGGTGAAGTAGTTCCATCCCCATTTGAGCATCACAAGTAGTTTGTTATCAAATTCAATCAGATAATAAATATGTACAAACGTCCAGATAAACCATGCTAGCGAACCTTTGAGACGTAAGAATTTGAAATCAGCAACAGCTTCGTGACGACCAATTACTGCCATGCTGCCAAAGTCTTGATATTTGAATTTGGCTGGCTCTTTTTCCTGAACCTTGGCTTCGATATGATGAGCGACATATTCGCCTTGCTGCATAGCAACAGGTGCAACACCTGGTAATGGGCGATCGCCTTGATGCGGGTAGTTAGCGAGATCGCCAATTACATAAATATTGGGATGGCTGGCGATCGACATATCAGGCTGCACGATTACACGCCC
>JAJAZG010000385.1 GCA_026785865.1 Pseudanabaena sp. CAN_BIN31 | reverse complement strand
CGCTACTTTCTCAGCCTATGAGTTACTTTTCTATCAAATGGTGTCAAGTTCTCAAGGTGGTAGCCTTGGTGATGGCTTAATTATTCTCGCGACATTAGGCTGCGCGATCGCCTATGCCTACAATATTTTCACCGACTGGATTGTGCCATATTTAAGACTTTCGCCTAAAGAAATTGGTGTCTCTGCTCATTTACATTGGACAGCCAGCGCGATATTTCTAGTGTCAGCAAGCTTTTTCAGTCCATCAGCTACAGGTGGCGCGATCGCGCAATTTATCTTCTGGACTAATGGCATGGTTTTTAGCGCCATTCTGTTATACATGCTCAATCATTGGCTCAAATATCGCCGCGATCGCCGTGTTGCTAATCTCGATCTGCCATTAAATCAATCCTATTCCCAAGCCTTCGATATTTGGGCCGCGCTTCTATCGGTAGCTTTATTGAGTTCACAAACATATCAAGCAGCGCTAGTTTTTGGTTTTAATCAAGATAGCCAATTATTTATCAATCTTTTGCCAAGCACGATTTTAGTAGTTTTAGGACTGATTTATCGCCTCTGGCAAGAAACAGGAAGATCGCCACTCTGGACAGAATGGGCGATTGCGTGGAGCATCGAACTGCTAACTTCAGGAGCGATCGCCGTTACTAATGGTTCGGCAACTGAACTCGCGATCGCTAATCTTGCCCTTGGATTTGTAACCCAACTATGCGGCGACTGGTGGATGCAGCGCAATGGTGAAGATGAATATCCGCGCAGTTGGGATGTTATTCCCTTAATTTATGGTGTAATGGGTTCGCTATTAAGAATTGGCAGCTTTAGCGGACTCACAGGCTTATTTTCACTTAGCACATCTCTAATCGGAATCGGGATCGGGCGCAGAGCTTCCCAATCTAATCCGATTTTTAAAGCGCTTACTTATCTCTCAATGGTTATCGCTACTTTCTCAGCCTATGAGTTACTTTTCTATCAAATGGTGTCAAGTTCTCAAGGTGGTAGCCTTGGTGATGGCTTAGTTATTCTCGCGACATTAGGCTGCGCGATCGCCTATGCCTACAATATTTTTACCGACTGGATCGTGCCATATTTAAGACTTTCGCCTAAAGAGATTGGCATCTCTGCTCATTTACATTGGACAGCCAGCGCGATATTTCTAGTATTAGCAAGCTTTTTAAGTCCATCGGTTACAGGTGGCGCGATCGGTGGTGGAGTTGCGATCGCTTTGGCAGCTTATGCGATCGCGCAAGGAAGGAGAACAGATCTCTGGATCTATACAGGGTTATCCGCCGCCATCGGCGCGATCGCCTATTTCATCTTCTTTGCTTTCCCAAATCCTTGGTTAATTGCCAACTTTATCCAACCCTACGCCGCCGCGATCGCCTGTGTTATCGCCGCAATTCTCTATCTCCCAGATTGGGAAGAATTGGGATGGACAGAACAACCTTGGCATAATTCCGCTTTTGCATTGCCGTTAATTTTTGCATTTATTACCCAAACTGCGATCGCCATACCTTGCTCATTTATTGTTGGGATTTTCTACTTAATTTATGCAAAAGTAAAAGACCAAATTCGCACTACTTATATCACTGTATTTTTATGGGATTGGGCAATTTTCGCTAATCTATCCCAAAACCTAGATCTATCAACCAGTCTCAGATTTTTGATCAATATTTGCACGATTGGATTCTCTGGACTATATTTTGCTCAAGTAGAACCAAATCTGCGATCGCCTCACACCAAAGATTTACGCCACACCCTACGCAGTCTACTCAGTGGCGGCATGGGACTAATCGCTTTTTTATATTCCTTCACAAGTACCAGTATCGCCTTCTCGACTTGGGGCTTAAGTTTCGCTTTCATCATTGCGGGGCTGGCTTTTCGAGTCAGAGCCTATTTGTTTATGGGAACGCTTACATTTATTTTACTTGTAATAACTCAAGCCGTTATATTAGTGACGCAATATTCTTTCCTGATGTGGGCGCTAGGGATCGTGGCAGGGATTGGCTTTATTTTGGTTGCAGCGAATTTTGAAGTAAGGCGCGATCGCATTATGGCGCTATTTCAGAATGTGACGATCGAGCTAGAAACTTGGGATTAGCAATGAGCCTATATCTAGAACCAGTAAAACTTTAAAAAGGGTTGCGAAGCAACCCTTTTTAAAGTTTTACTATAGTTCGTTTGATTGGGAATCGCTTAGAACCAAGTGCGATCGCCGATCGCCTCTTGCATTTTGCTAATCACCTCATCAACCGCGATCGCGCCAAGCTCGCCATGCTTGCGACTGCGAATGCTGAGCGTACCAGCTTCAACTTCCTTCGCACCGATGATCGCCATGACAGGCACTTTCTCAAGCTCAGCTTTGCGAATTTGCTTTGCCATGCGATCGCCGCTATGGTCTAACTGCACGCGCAAACCTGATGCCTTCATCTTAGTGACGACCTGTTCTGCATATTCCAATTGACTATCGGATACGGCAATCAAACGTACTTGCATCGGTGCAAGCCAGAGCGGAAAATTACCTGCATAGCTCTCAATCAGCACACCGATAAAACGCTCGACGGAACCGAATAGGGCGCGGTGAATCATGATTGGTTGATGACGCGCACCATCTTCGCCGACATATTCCATCTTGAAGCGATCGGGTAGATTAAAATCTAGCTGAATCGTGGAACATTGCCAACGCCGACCGATCGCATCTTCGATCTTGATATCGATTTTTGGGCCATAGAACGCGCCGCCGCCTTCATCGACTACATAGTTCCAACCTTTATGATCGAGAGCTTGTTTTAATGCTTCGGTGGACTTTTCCCAGATCTCGTCCGATCCGACATATTTTTCGGGACGAGTGGAAAGATTAATTTCGTAGTTCTCAAAACCAAAGGTAGAGAGAATTAATTCTGCGAGATTGAGAACGCCGATAATTTCCTGCTCGATTTGAGCTTCAGTGCAGAAAATGTGAGCATCGTCTTGCGTAAAGCCGCGTACACGCATCAAGCCATGCATGGTTCCAGAGCGCTCGTAACGATAAACAGTGCCAAGCTCGGCATAGCGAATTGGGAACTCTTTGTAGGAATGCAGCGTATCCTTATAAATCAGCACATGAAATGGACAATTCATCGGCTTAAGCTGATAAACCTGATGTTCCACTTCCATCGGCTGAAACATACTTTCACGATAGAAGTCATTGTGTCCTGAAATCTTCCACAGATCGAGATTTGCCATGTGCGGCGTAGTTACCGCCTCATAGCCATTCTGAGCATGAGTATCTTTCCAGAAAGTCTCGATGGTATTGCGAATAATTGCGCCGCGTGGATGCCAGAATACCAAACCACCGCCAGCTTCTTCTTGAATGCTGAACAGTTGTAAATCTTTACCAATAGTACGGTGATCGCGGCGTTTGGCTTCTTCGAGCATCGCGTGATAAGCAACAAGTTGCTCAGGGTTTTCCCAAGCCGTGCCGTAAATACGCTGAAGCATGGGATTTTTTTCATCACCACGCCAGTAAGCCCCCGCAATGCTCTCCAGAGCAAAGGCATCGGGATTAATATCGCCAGTTGCTTCGAGGTGAGGGCCCGCACACAAGTCCCACCAAGGCTGTTTCTCAAATTTAGCTGGATCGCCGATGAAATAACGGCTAATATTTTGCCCTTCAGGAATGGCGGCTAACAACTCAATTTTGTAAGGCTCATTCAGCTTTTCGATTTCTGATAGCATTTCAGGACGTGGCAGTTCCTGACGCACAAGGGGCTGATTCCACTTGATGATCCGCTTCATTTCTTTGGCGATCGCTTTGAGATCACTGGGCGTGAAATGTTCAGTGCGATCAAAGTCATAGTAAAAGCCATTCTCAGTTGCAGGCCCGATCGTCACCTTGGCATCGGGATATAACTTTTGGACTGCCATCGCCATCACATGAGAGCAAGTGTGGCGAATCTGCGCTAGTTTTTCGGTATCGGCTTGCCGCAGGATATCACTAGGTTTAACTTCG
>JAJAZG010000384.1 GCA_026785865.1 Pseudanabaena sp. CAN_BIN31 | reverse complement strand
TTTTCCAATTTGATTGGCGACGTACATATTGGCGCTGATGTTTTGATTGCCCCTGGCACTTCGATCAGAGCTGATGAGGGTAATCCTTTTCATATTGGTAACAACACGAACGTTCAAGATGGTGTGGTTATTCATGGACTTGAAAAAGGACGTGTGCTTGGCGATGACGGTCAAGAATATTCCGTCTGGATTGGCGATCGCACATCTATTACACACATGGCTCTAATCCATGGACCCGCCTATGTAGGCGACAATTGCTTTGTCGGATTCCGCTCGACCGTATTTAATGCGCGAGTCGGAAACGGATGCGTTATTGGTTTACATGCTCTTGTTCAAGATGTAGAAATTCCTGCGGGTAAATATGTTCCTTCTGGTGCGGTGATTACAACGCAGCAACAGGCTGACGCACTGCCAAATGTGCGGGAATCAGACCAAAACTTTGCAAGTCATGTTGTCGGTGTCAACGAGTCCTTGCGACAAGGGTATCGCTGTGCTGCTGATATGGCCTGCATTACCCCAATTCGTCAGCAGAACTCGCCACCATCAAGCCCCAATTCTTCGGCTCACATTAGTACGCCAATTAATAAGCAAGATTTTAATTTAACTAATCAAAACTTTACAAATACACACGCACAGAGGAACGAACCTATGAATGGGGATTTAGCGCAGCAAATACGACAACTTTTAGCTCAGGGATACCACGTTGCGGCTGAATATGCCGATGAGCGCCGATTTCGTACTGGCTCTTGGCAATCCTGTGCAATTCCACACACATCTGAAGCTTCGAGCGTAATTTCGGCTGTGCAAGCGGCTCTTGTCGAAAACGAAGGCGAATATGTGCGTTTGTTTGGAGTCGATGTCAAAGCCAAGCGCCGTCTTGCGGAAACAATTATTCAACGCCCCAGCGATAAGCCTGCGGTAATCAGCAACGCTCCTTCCAGCAATGGATCTAGCTACAGCGCACCCAAACCTTCAGCCAATGGTGCGGTGGCTGCTAACAACACCGATATCGCGCTTCAAGTACGTCAACTGCTTGGACAAGGCTATCGCATCAGCACTGAGTTTGCCGATGCTCGTCGCTTCCGTTCTGCGGCTTGGTTGACTGGACCTGCGATCGATGCATCGAATGAATCTACAGTGATCGCGGCCTTAAATAGCATTCTTGCCGAACATGAAGGCGAATATGTGCGTTTGGTGGGTGTCGATCCTAAAGCCAAGCGTCGCGTAGCTGAAACCATTATCCAACGCGCTGATAGTCAGGCTGTGACTATCGGTCAATCTAATGGTCATGGTGCATCAGTACCATATAACGCACCTCGCGCTACTAATGGCAATGGTGCTGCCAACGACTTGCCATCCGCCATCGGTCAGCTTTTGGCGCACGGTCATCGCATTAGTGTTGAACATGCCGATGAGCGCCATTTCCGCACAACTTCTTGGCAGACTCTTCCTGCAATTACGGCTGGTAATGCGGCTGGGGCGATCGCGGCTTTAGAAAATTACATTGCTGAATATAGTGATGAATATATCCGTCTCGTCGGCGTTGATACCAAAGCCAAGCGCCGTGTGGTAGAGATACTTGTACATCGTCCCGATGGTCTGGCGATCGCCGTAACTCGGACTGCGGTTAAGGTCAGTAACTCCAGCAATAGCGCCTATGGTGGTGGTACGGCTGGAAGGATTAGTGGAGATATGCTTACCCGCATTCGTCAACTGCTATCTCAGGGCTATCGCATCGGTACAGAACACGCTGATGAGCGTCATTTCCGTACTAGTTCTTGGTTTAGCTGCTCACCGATCGCCACGGCAAATGAGTCTGAAGTGATTCGTGCTTTAGAAGCTTGTTTGGATGAGCATGGTGATGAGTATGTGCGTTTGCTAGGTATTGATCCTAAGGCAAAGCGCCGCGTATTTGAAGGCATCATCCAACGTCCTGCAAAGTAACAACGTGTTTTGAGAACCTCGCTTTGCGAGGTTCTCTATTTTGTGAATTTAAAGAATAGAAAATAATGCAATCGAACTACTTACCACCTTTAGAACCGATCGGAGATTTTCGCTCCTACGTTTGTGGGGATGTAGTTATCGATAAAACGGCGGCGATCGCATCGGGCGTATTAATTCAAGCGGATGATGGTGGGAAAATTATCATTGGCGCGGGTGTATGTATTGGCATGGGAGCCGTACTTCATGCCCAAGATGGACTATTAGAAATCGGGGCTGGGGCAAATTTGGGGGCTGGAGTTTTAGTTTATGGAACTACCAAAATTGGTGAAGGTGCTTGTATTGGCGCTTCGAGTTCAATAGTTCGCGCAATTATTGCGAATGGGGCGATCGTGCCGCCTTGCTCATTGATTAGTGGTTTGGAGCAGAGTGCGATTGTCACCGCAACGCCTGAGAGTGTTGTTGCCAATTCTGTCGAGCGCACAGTTACCGAAACACAGATTGAAATACCAACTGAGGCGATCGCCGAGCAGCCCTTAGAAATTGCCGATCAAGTTAATTCAGCCATAATTCCTATAGAGACTGATATTACAACCCTTGTCGCAGCTAATTCTACACAAGCTAAAGCCCATGCTCAATTGCAAATTAATCGCTTTATAAAAAGACTTTACCCACAAAATTAAAGCGCTTTTGAAGAGATTTTAGGGTTAGCCCAAGATCAGATTAAAATTTATCCATAATTGTAATTATCCACTTTTCATGAGAAACTACACAATAACTCAGTGGCTTTCTATTGATTTTTTCACTTATTCAACTGAATGAAGACCAACTTACAGAAAATTGTAATAGTATTGACTGGAACGATTGTTCCCAACGTGACTATAGGTTCTAATCACAATAATTCAGAAAAGAGGAGAAAAGAATATTTGGAGTGTATACGTTTCTACACTCAGTTTTCTAAAGTATATTTTTTAGAGAATTCTTCATATCTTCTTGAAGATGATAATGATTTTAAAGACATCCCTAATCTAGTGATTAGAAAATTTCAACCATCTTCTTTTCAAAACAGGGGTAAAGGATTTCAAGAATTTGAAATGATAGATAATTGGATAAAAAATGAAGTAGATCCAATTGAGAGCTTTGTAAAAGTGACTGGAAGATATATATATCCGAATTTTGAGAGTCTGTGGACAGAATGCCTAAAGAATAAAGAAGAAAAAATGATAATTCAACAGTATTTGTTTGTAGAGGCTGGAGTTGCCTTATTCTTTATCAATACAGAATTCTACCAAAAGCATTTTTTGGGCTTATATCATAATAGCGATGACAGCAAAGGAATTAGTATTGATTTGTGTGTATACGAAAAACTAAAGAATATCCCTAAGAAATATTTTAAAAGGTTTCGTGGTGATACAAGATGTTTTGGTATAGAGGGTGGAAGCGGTCTGCAAATGCAGAATAGACTTTCTGACAGGCTAAATTATCTGATTAGACAAGTTAACTATATATTTGATAAACATTACATCTGGATAAGTTTTTAGGGTTGTCAATGGTTCGCGATTGGTCTATCCCCGTAGCGATCGCGCTATGCCTTGGCTCAATACTTTAGCCAATAAGTTCTTTGCGAGTTTATTTTCATTTCTGTTAAATCAAAGATTGAAGGATACACTCTGCGGTACAAAAGTCTTATGGCGCAGTGATTACGAGCGTATTGTTGCACAACGTCATTACTTTGGTGATTTCGATCCCTTTGGCGACTTTGACTTGCTTTTTGGGGCAGCGAAGCTAAATTTGCATATTGTCGAAGTGCCGATTCGTTACCAACCGCGTACTTATGGCAGTTCCAATATCTCTCACTTTCGCGAGGGCATAATTTTACTAAAAATGTGTTTATATGCCGCCCGTAAAATTCGTTTTCTGTAATTTTGCTTAATACAACTATGCAATAGTTCGGATATGCGCTTTTCTTATAGCGGTGATCGCCATGTGTAACTGTAATCGCTGCAAATTTGATATCTAAATTACATTCTTATTTATTTTTAGCGATTATTATCGATTGTATGAAAGTGAATTTTTTAATTGGCTTTGTCTAGTAGGTGTGAAAAAAGTTCATAGATGCCGCTCATCTGAGACACAAGAAACAAAAAGACGCGAATTTTAGTCATTGCGTTTGTTTGAATAACACTGTTGGAGGAATATGAAGATGAATAGCACTTTTAGCCTCAAATCTAGTATTGCTTTGCTAGTTTTGGGTGTTGCGATGACTGCCGCCCCCAAACAACCAGCAAAATCAACATTATTCCCGCTTAGTGATTATCAACCCGCGATCGCCGCTTCTACGGTTGGAGCGATCGCAAACAACACCCAATGCTCATAAAACAAAAGCGCCGCTAAGCGGCGCTTTTGTTTTATGAGTATTGCGATAGATGTATAAAACGGTAGAATATTAAGGAGAATTTTTGGCTTTGATGGACAAGGGACGATTTTGGAAAAAGGTACGCTAATCGAAGTGAAATTGCATGGCGATCGCCGCCTTGCCGTAATTGATCGCCCTGAAGGTAAAAAACACTTTCAAGCGATCGATGAAAATGGCAATACCCATACAATTCATCCTCGCGAAATTAATTACACCATCAAAGCTAATAGTGAAAGCTCAAGTTTCACCTATACGCAAATCCCCTCATTTTTGCAAAAAGTCGAAAAATTTCTCGATCCTTCTAGCCTAGAAGTTGCTTGGGAGATTTTGATTGAAGATAATCAACCCACTAACCCAAACGATCTCGCCAATCTTTTATTCTCCGAAATCTCGGCAGTTACTTCCTATGCTTCCTATTGCTTATTAAGTACCGACAAAATTTACTTCAAGCAAAAGGGCGATCTCTATGAACCGCGATCGAGTTCGCAAGTATCAGAGCTAAAGCATCAAGCGGATGCGGCGGCGCAACGCGCTAAGTTAATTGAAGAGTTTCAGCAAAAGCTGACAACTAAGCTATCTGGCGATGAAGTTGCATGGACAACTAGCGATCGCAGTCGGTTAGATTGTCTAGAGCGCTACGCCCTTTACGGTGATGAAGCCTCTGACAAAGCGGCGGCTCAAGAACTTTTGAGCTTTGCCAAACGCTCTAAAAATGAACAAGCTGCATTTCAAATGCTGGTTGACTTAGGGATTTGGAATGAACACGAAAATCTAAATTTACTGCGTAGCCAAATTCCCCTACATTTTGCTAATGAAGTTGTAGTGGCGGCTCAAGACTGCGTAACTGCACCGATCCCCGATAATATGCAGGAATTGCGCCGCGATCTCACGCACCTTCATGTTTATACCATTGACGATATTAGTACCACCGAAATTGATGATGGGCTGAGCATCGAGACTCTTGCCGATGGCAGTAAACGCATTTGGATTCATATTGCCGATCCAACCAGATGGCTCAATCCTGAAAGCCCCCTTGATAAAGATGCTCGTAAGCGTGGTACGAGTGTGTATCTGCCCACAGGCGTGATCCCGATGTTCCCGATGGATTTGGCAACGGGACCAATGAGCTTAATCGAGAACAAAGTTTGTCATGCGATGTCTTTCGCAGTAGATCTTGATGAAGTGGGTGCGGTTGCTCATTATGAGATTATGGCAAGTTTGGTGAAGCCGAACTATCGCCTCACCTATGACGATGTTGAGGAAATGCTGCAACTCGGCGTAGAAGATGATCTTGAGCGCATCGCCGATTTTGCCCGACTCCGCAAAAAATGGCGCGTTGCTCAGGGTGCGATCGAAATCCATTTGCCAGATACCAGTGTCAAGGTTGATTCTAAAAATGGCGATCGCCTGACTTTAGAACTAATGGAAGATACCTTCTCGCGTCAATTAGTTGCCGAGATGATGATCCTTGCGGGTGAAGTTGCCGCCAGATTTGCTCAAACTCATAGCATTCCTATCCCCTATCGCTACCAAGAACAGCCCGAACTGCCGCCCCTCGATACTTTGATGCAATTACCATCAGGGCCAGTACGCGAATTTGCGATCTGTCGCTGCATGACTAAAGGTTCGCTCGGTCTATACGCCTCGCGCCATGCAGGTTTGGGGCTAGATGCCTATGCACAGGTGACTTCCCCAATTCGGCGCTATAGCGATCTACTTGCCCATTGGCAAATCAAAGCTTTTTTAAAAAATGAGCCTTTGCCCTTCACAGCCGAAATGCTCACGGCAATTTTACAAGCGATCGAACCTGCGATTTGGGATGCTAATCAGGTGGAGAAGCAGTCGGTGCGCTACTGGAGCTTAGAATATCTGCGCCGCAATAAAGATGTCGTCTGGGAAGCATTAATGCTGGACTGGTTGCGCGAAAACGAAAAGCTAGCACTAGTGCTGATCGAAGATTTAGGTTTAAAATTACCGATGCGAATTACTCGCCAAATTCAAGTTGGCGATAATCTGCGTATCAAGACTGGTGAAGTAGATCCCCGCAAAGATATTATTTATTTCCAAGAAGCGCAGCCGTCTACTTCGATTTTAGCTTAACAAGTGGGAAGCCACGCGCTCTAACCGTTTACAAGGGTGAGCGACGGGATGAAAGCGCGTCCATTGAGGGGTTCGATGCCCTGAAAATGGACAATTATCTTAACTTTAACTACAAAAACCTATATAGGGTATAAGTTTCATGCTATAACTAATCTTAGATATGTGACACCTCTACGGAGGGAATCTGGCATATCTGAGTCAAGAGGCGACAACCATCGCAGTCTTGGTAGGTAATACCCGTCCGTGCCTAGGTCATGAGGAACGTGAAACTGGTGCAGTGAGTCCAAAAGACGATGACCTGTATCTTCGGACGTAAAGCTCAAAGTACGAGTCTCCTGTAAAAGAGCTTTCTTCGGGAAGCCCGCGCTCTAACTG